>CAYTXY010000108.1:5554-5961 GCA_964441355.1 uncultured bacterium | reverse complement strand
CGACGCTTTTCATCTCGGTGCCGATCGAGCGGTCTGCAATCTTTAGCTTCTGCGTATCCCACCTGGGAATTTTGACGACGACATAATCGAGGGCAGGCTCGAAAAACGCGGTGGTTTTCTTCGTGATCGCGTTGGGGATCTGGTCGAGGCGGTAGCCCAGGGCGAGCTTGGCGGCGACAAAAGCGAGGGGATAGCCGGTCGCTTTCGATGCGAGGGCGCTGGAGCGGGAGAGGCGCGCATTCATTTCGATGACGAGATATTCCCCGGATTTTGGGTTGAGAGCGAATTGGACATTGCATTCCCCTTGGATTTTGAAATGGCGCGCGGCCTTGATCGCGATTTCGCGGAGCAAATGGTATTCGCGGTTGTCCAAAGTTTGCGTCGGGGCGACGACGATGCTCTCCCCC
>CAYTXY010000108.1:0-5544 GCA_964441355.1 uncultured bacterium | reverse complement strand
CTCTCCCCCGTATGGATTCCCATCGGATCGAGGTTTTCCATGTTGCAGATGGTCAGGGCTTGATCATTACAGTCACGGACGACTTCATATTCGAGCTCTTTCCATCCGTAAAGATACTGCTCGATCAGGATTTGCGGGGCGCCCTGAAGAGCGCAGGCGGCCGCGCTTTCGAGCTCTTTTTCGCTCTCGATTTTGCCGGAGCCGAGGCCGCCGAGAGAAAAGCCGGAGCGCATCATGACCGGATAGCCGATCTTTTTCGCTGCGGCGAGCGCTTCCGGCACCGTCTTCGCGGCAAAGCTTTTTGGCGTCTCGATGCCGATGCTTAAAAGATTTTGCTTGAAAAGGTCCCGGTCTTCCGTCAGTCGGATCGCTTCGATGGGAGTCCCGAGGACTTGGGTCTGATACCGTTTTAAAATGCCCAGCTCGTCCAATTCAAGGCCGAGATTCAATGCCGTTTGTCCGCCGAAACTAAGGAGGATGCCATCCGGTTTTTCTTTCGCTAGGATCTTTTCGATCGATGCCGCGTTCAAAGGTTGGAAGTAGACCTGGTCGGCCATTTCGAAATCGGTCTGGACGGTCGCGATATTCGGGTTGACCAAGACCGTTTTCAAGCCCTCTTCCTTCAAAGCTTTGATCGCCTGTGAGCCGGAATAATCGAATTCCCCGGCCTGGCCGATGCGGAGCCCTCCAGAACCTAGAATGAGCACTTTCCTCATAACAACTCGTAAAATTGATCGAACAAATAGGCGGCATCGGTGGGGCCGGGATGGCTTTCAGGATGGAATTGGACCGCGAAGAAGGGGAGCGACTTGTGGGCGATCCCTTCCACGGAACGGTCGTTGAGGCTGAGGAAGGTGGTTTCCCAATCCCGGGGCAAGCTCGCTTGATCGATCGCGTAGCCATGGTTTTGCGATGTAAGGATCGCTTTATTTTTCTTGAGATCAAGGCAAGGGTGGTTCTGCCCCCGATGGCCGAATTTCAATTTGTACGTTTTAGCGCCGATCGCAAGCGCCATCAGCTGCGCTCCCAGACAGATCCCGAACGTCGGCTTTTTCCTGCCTAAGGCTTTTTTCAGGACGGCGATCGTCGCCTGGGCCTCTTTCGGATCGCCGGGTCCGTTCGAAATGAAAAGGCCGTCGAATTCTTCCTTGGAATAGTCGTAGTCGTAAGGGACGCGGATGATTTCCAGGGACAAGCGGGAAAGGCACCTCATGATATTTTCCTTCATCCCGCAATCGACCGCGATGATCCGCTTGGGGCCTTTGCCTGTAACCTTTCTCTCTTTACAGGTCACTTTCGCGATCAGGTCGGTCTCATTCGGATTTTGAAAAGAACGAGGCACCTTATTGTCGCTGATCGCGCCTAAAACCACGCCATTTTTCCTCAAATGCTTCGTCAAGGCCCTGGTGTCAATGTTCGAGATCAAAGGAATCTTCTCGGCGGCGAGCCACTCCAGAAAGGATCGCTTCCCATTCCAATGTTCGGAGGAGGGGCTGGCCGTCCCGATGATCACTCCGCTTGCTTGGATTTTCTCGGATTCCCAAAAGTTCTTGTCGGGGACCGAGTAGTTGCCGATGAGAGGATAGGTGAAAGCGAGGATTTGACCTGCGTAAGAGGGGTCGGTGAGCGATTCAACGTATCCGGTCATGCCGGTCGTAAAGACGACTTCTCCAAAAAAAATTCCCTTTTGCCACTCTGGCGCAAGACCAGAAAAGGCTTCCCCTGACTCGAGAATGAGCTTGGATGGGATCATAAGATTTTTACAAATTTATCATTTGATGGAAAAGAATGCAATTCTTGGTTTTCGTCAATTTTTGGGTCGGATCAGGGCTTCGTTTAAAGAGAGGTCTTGGCGCTCGGCAATAGTTCGAAGAGCCGATATCCATTCAGGGTCGAGGTTTAGGGCCGGACATCGATGGGCTTGCAGTCCCTGCGAGCGGACTAAGGGCAAATAGAGCTCTTCAATCTCGTAAAGTGTTTCGATATGGTCGGAGGTAAAACTAATGGGCACGAAAACAACCTGTTTCCTCCCATCGGTCCATGTTAAGGCGGTTTTGCATTCTTCTTCTGTGTAGGGGCGAAGCCACTCCCCCCGTCCGAATTTCGATTGATAGGCAAGGCGTCCCGGGATATTCGGGAAGAGCTCCATCACCCTCGTAAAGGAACGCTCGCACTCGTCTTTATAGGGATCCCCTTCGTCGATAAACGCTCTCGGCACTCCGTGAGCGGAAAAAAACAGGAAGGTATCTTTGCCATCCAGGTTCCTCTCCTCTAGGAATCGGGAGATCCGCTGGTGCCACGCCTCGATGAAAGAAGGATGGTCCGCGTACGATTTGACCCAACGGAGTTTTCGGACGGTTGCGGGGGAGAGTTTTTCGGAGAAAAACCGTGCGATGCTCCCCGTAGTCCCATAGCAAAATTGGGGAAATAACGGCACGACGCGGATTTCGTTTCGGTTCCATTCTTCGATCTGGCGCAATGCTCTTTCATGCGTTGCGGGCAGGTAGCGGTGAAAGGTGAAAACAGGGGATCCGGATGCTTGGCTCAAGGCAAGCCTTAGGGTTTCGGTATCCTCATAGATCGGCGAAAACCCGATCCGTTCATAGTCAACGCGTATTTTGAGCGCGCGCTTTTTCGCGATCCGCCCGAATAGCCAATTGTGCAGCCATTTCGGGAATTTGGTGCGGATGACGTCAGGGTCGCAAAGGAGCTCTTTGAGAAACGGCTCGATTTCCCGCGCTTCTCGGGGGCCGCCGAAATTGACGAGAAGATAGGCTGGTGCTGGTGGCATGGAAAAAATTTGTCTGAGGGCAGCTAATCTTTGCAAACTAAAAAACAATCTTGTAGAATCCTCCCAATGTTATATCCCTTTTTTTTAGCGATCTTAGCAATATTTTCGCACGGCTGCGGCTGCGACCGCGGAGGCCGCGGCTCCATCAAAATCGGTGTCGACCCCAATTGGTACCCTCTTGTTTTCGGCGCGCAGAACTCTTACGTCAACGGGTTTACCGAAGAGCTTCTCCTCGACATCTCAAAGCAGAGCGGGCTGGAGTTCGAACGGCTTTCAGGGAATTGGGACGCTCTTTTCGAGGGGATGAAACAGGGCCATTATCAAGCTGTCCTCTCTTCACTTCCTCCTTACGAATTCAATTTGGCTCTCTACGATTTTTCCCATAATTTTCTAGACATTGGCCCAGTGCTCATCGTGCCGGAAGGAGGGCCTAAGAGCGACCTGGATAAAATGAGCGGCGAACACATCGGGGTAATCGCAGGGGATCCCGCGGTCCTCATCCTTCAGAAACACGAAGGGTTGATCGTCCGCAATTACCACTCTATTGCCGATTTGCTCGAGGCGGTGGCCAATGGAGAAATCGAAGGGGCTCTTCTCAACCGAGTCCTTGCCGGCAGTTATGTCAGCGACCTTTTCGCAGGGAAATTGAAAATCGCCGGGCCCCCCTTGAGCGATGCGGGGCTTCATCTCATCGTCATAAAGGGCAAGCAGCCCTATCTGGTTGCCCAATTCAATAAAAGCTTGACGCTTCTTAAGAAGAAAAAGAGGCTGCAGGCGCTCCTTCGGAAATGGCAGCTCGGCGAAACGCCCTAGTAATTTGCGCCTTCAACGGGGCAAAGGGCTGTTCCGCACAAAAAAGAGTCCTCAGCCTTTGGAAGTTTTGGGTTTGCAAAGGGCAGAGCCCTTTGCCGGGTTGAAGGGCGGAGCCCTGAATCCTGCCTATCCTTAGCCTTCGTTTCGAAGGCGTTATCATGTTCCTTCCTTGAAACAGATGGAATTTGCCTTGAATTTTGGCCCTTAGTGTGATAAAAGCTTGAAGGAGGAGGCCTCCCATGCAGTTTGAAACTCAGGAAAAACTCAAATCAATCGATGAGCGTTTAAGCGCGATGTGGAGGTATCTTTGACCTGGCGGTCAAAGAAGAGGAAGTCCGCAGATTAGATGAGAAAATGGCCTCTCCCGACTTTTGGGACGATGGCGACGCCGCAAAGAAAATCATTGAAGAGAGCAATCTCTTAAAGCTCTGGACCGTGCCTTATAACGAGTTGAAGAGCCGGTTTCAAGATGTTAAGGATCTTTTGCCGGAGGCGGAATCGCTTGGGGATTCCGAGCTTGTCAAAGAGCTCATGGAGAATTTGCAAGACATAGAGAAGCGGCTCGGCGACCTGGAGATCCGAAAAATGCTCTCCGGGGAATTGGACAACAGGGATTGTTTTCTCGAGGTCAACGCGGGCGCCGGCGGAACCGAGTCTTGCGATTGGGCTGCGATGCTATCCCGGATGTACCAGAGGTACGCGTCCCGAAAAGGGTGGAAGGTCGATGTGGTCGACCGCCTTGAGGGGGAAGTGGCTGGAATCAAGAGCATGACCTTTCGGTTCACCGGACCGTTTGCCTACGGCTATTGCAAATCGGAGAAGGGGGTGCACCGGCTCGTCCGGATTTCTCCTTTCGATGCGAACGCCAAGCGGCATACTAGTTTTGCCTCCGTCGATGTGACCCCGATCATCGAGGACATCCAGATCGAGGTCCGTTCCGAGGATATCAAAGTGGACACTTTCCGCGCCTCTGGGGCGGGGGGCCAGCACGTCAATAAGACCGATTCCGCTGTCCGGATGACCCATATTCCAACAGGGCTTGTGGTCTCCTGCCAAAGCGAGCGGAGCCAGGTGCAAAACCGAGAGACTTGCTTCAAAATGCTCAAGTCCAAACTCTATGAAAAAGAAGTAATAGAGAGACAAGAGAAAATGTCCAATCTCGGCGGTGAGAAAAAAGAGATCGCCTGGGGAAGCCAGATCCGCAATTACGTCTTCCAGCCATACACTCTTGTCAAAGATACCAGGACAAAAGTGGAGATCGGAAATGTCCAATCGGTTATGGATGGAGAAATCGACGAATTCGTCAACGCCTACCTCAAGGAATTCGGATGACCCTGCTTGCAGATTTCGATATCCGGTTCACTGAGGCGACCGACCTTGCTTTTCTGGAGAGGTGCTTTTCGGTAGCCGGCGCCACGGACGATTTTCCTTTTGGTCCCGGTGAAATGGAAGAGGCGATAAAAAATTGGATCGGTTTTTCTAAGTTCAAGGCAAGCTTGACGGCAACTTTGCAAAATATCCCTTGCGCTATCGGCACCCTGTTTTTGATGCCTTATAAAAAAGTCGCACACCACTGTTCCTTCTATATCATCGTCGATCCGGAATATAGGCGGAAAGGCATTGGCACCGACATGATCCGCAACCTTCTTCACCTTGCGAAGACCCGTTTCCGGTTGGAGAGCGTCCATGCGGAACTCTATGAGCCGAGCCTGCTTACCCCTCTTTTGCAGAAACTCAACTTTATCGAATTTGCCAGGCAAGAGAATTTCGTCCACATTGACGGGTGCAAAAGGCCCCGCGTATTGATGGAGCACTTTTGTTCATGAGCGAAGGTTCTTTGACGATTCGACTAGCTCTTGATTCCGACCAAAAATACCTCGTTGATTGGCTGCTTCAGCCAGGGGTGCTCGAATGGTTTCCTCTCGCCGATTTGCGCGAGG
>CAYTXY010000107.1:0-6011 GCA_964441355.1 uncultured bacterium | reverse complement strand
GAAGGAATTTCCTAAAATTGCCTATCCTGTCCATCCTGCCATCCTGTTATTTTTTCTCTTAATAACACAATTCTGAGAGCTCTGAAAGGGTAGTAGGTCACGTAGGAATGTTCGCGAAGCGCTATTTTCTTCTCGGTGCCTCCTCGGTAATTCTCGGTGTTTAATTTTGGTTAATTTTGGTTCATCTTGAGGCTGGCGACGGCCTCGCAAATTTCTGGTTTTTGCTTTACAATCCCCTCTTGGATCTGCCGTACGCTCGCCATGACGGTCGAGTGGTCGCGGCCGAAAATTTCCCCGATTTTTTGAAAGGGGAGCTTGAGTCTTTCACGGCAGATGTACATGGCGATTTGCCTGGGAAGGGCAGCTTCCCGGGTTTGCGATTTGCCGAGGATGTCGGCAGCTTGGATCCCGTAGCGCGCGGCAACCTGTTTGACAATTTTATCTGGCGTCCATGCTTGGAGAGCTTCCTTTTCCAAAAGGTCTTTCAAAAGATGCGAGGCGAGGTTAGGGCCGATTTGGGAGACGTCCTTCGCACGGATCGCAAGGGCTTGCAAGGCCATCAGCGGTGAGCTGGGGAATTTTTCCACGAGAAAGGCGATGAGAGACGGGTCTATGGCTAGCTTCCATAGCTTTGCTTTTTTTTCCAGGATGTGTCCCCAATCTTCTTTTTCGAGGCTGACCGAGATCCCCCATTCAAAGCGGCTGACAAGCCTAGGCTCGATTTCGGCCAGTTTGCCGGGAGAGACCTCCGAGGCGAGGAATATCGGGGATCCGCGCGTATGCAGCTCGTTGAAAGTGTGGAAAAATTCTTCCTGGGTGGCTGATTTCCGAGAGAACAAGTGAATATCGTCGACGAGCAGGGCATCGGCAGAGCGGTAAGTCGCTCTGACCTCTTGCATCGTCCCCTTTCGGATCGCTGCCACGACATGTTCGGTAAAGGTCGAGGCATTGACATAGAAGGCTCTCATCTTATTTTCTCTGAGAAGGGCTGCGGCAGCCATGAGAAGATGGGTTTTGCCCGAGCCCGCTATTCCATAGAGCAGGACCGGGTTGAAAGGGCATTTGGCCGCATCTGTAATGAGTTGATAGGCGATCTCGTTCGCTTTGCGGCGAACCAAAAAATTCTCCAGGGTCATTTCTGGATCTAGGGGGTCGGGAGCAATTTTAAAAGGCGGCAAATCGTCTCTGTCTTGGCTGCGGCTCTCTTTTTTTTCCGCTTGAGGGGCTTTCAGCTTAAGCCAGATCCGGATGGGCCGCCCGTTGTTATTCAGCAGCTTTTGGCATTGGGGGCGGACGTGTTCTTCAAACCAGCTGACCTGGAAAGAATCTTCCGCTTCCAAATAGATATTTGCCGCATCGAAACGGAGGAGTTTGAGGGGGCGCACCCACTGTTCGACCGTTTTCTTTCCCAGCTCATTTTCGAGACGAGAGAGAATCAGCTCCCACATTTTTTCCTATCACTTCACAACGACGGCGGTTTGTGCTTTTGTCCTCTTCGTCATCCACCACTGCTGGGCGATCCCCAAAAGGGTCGAGAACATGAAATAGAGGTTTAATCCCGAGGGGAAATTGTAAAACATGACGGTAAAGAGGATCGACATCATATTCCCCATCATTTTTTGCTGCTTTTGGGAATCGGAGAGTTGGCTTGGGTCTTTGGGCGCTTTCGAGGTGAGGCGCTGTTGGAAATACATCGTTAGGCCCATCAAAATCGGCAATAGATGGAATTCGTTTCCGATGAACCAAAGGGGCTCTCCCCAGGAGAAGAGGACATCGGGGGCGGCCAAGTCGTCGATCCATCCTGGGATAAAAGGGGCTCCGCGCAAAGGAAAGCTCGATTTCAATAAGTAAAACATCCCGATCAAAAAGGGCATTTGCAAAAGAACCGGCAAACAACCCGTGAAGGGGTTGATTTTCGATTCCTTGTAGAGATTCATCACTTCGAGCTGCGCCTTGCGGGGATCTTTCTTATACTTGTCTTGAAGCGCCTTTACTTTCGGCGCGATCTCCTGCATCTTGACCGAAGAGCGGATCGACCAGGCATTGAGCGGGTACATCATGACCCTAAGGGCGATTGTCAAGAGGATGATCGAAAAGGCCCAAGAATGGGTCACCGCATAAAAAATCTGCATGAGGAGAAAAAGGAATTTCGCAAAAGGCTGAGAAATGAAAGAAAACCAGCCCTGGATGCTCTGCGCGGAGGCATAGTCGGGATTGTAGTTTCGGGTGGGATCTTCATAGATTTCATCGAGCTCTTTCAAGAGGGCGTCGTCATAGGGGCCGGCGAAAATCCGTATCGGGAAATTGACTCCGCTTTTCAAGGGAAGATAGGTCGCGTAGCCCGGATACTTTTCCGGCGGATAAAGAACGTAAGCAGCGTCGATCAAGGAAAGCCGGGTCGGGATTTTAGCTCCCTCGAATTGTACCGCCTTATACCCTTCCCTTTTTTCTTGGGTTGGGTCGAGGATGATTCCCAGATATCCGTTAGAGTTGCTGATCCAGTTGGCAGTGGCGTAGCCGACTCCCGGCCCTTTTTTGGGAAGGCTGATCGTTTCGACGTCATTGCCCCCATGCACAGTCGCTTGGTAGCGGAGTAGCGGGCTATAGGCCCCTCCCACGAGTTCCACGTCGGGAACTCCCGAGCCGATCATGAGGCCCCGAGCATCTCCCTCGATTTGGAGATCGAGCTGAAGGCAATAGGGACCGTTTCGCTCTTGAGGAATAGAGAACGTCTTTGTGATCTTCCTTTGGCCCGTTTGAGCTTGGAATTGGATCAGGTTGGGCTCAAAACGGGTGACCCGGTAGATAAGATGGGAAATCTCGAGATCGTCGCCGACGATATTCAACGCATAGGCCTCGGAGGGAAGCGAACTTTTTTCGGTCCCATCCGCATTCAGGATCGGCCGGCGCAAAAGGGGATAGTACCCCCCAAGCGACCCTTGGGTCTGGAGCGCCGAACTAGATGGGATCCGGTAGGGATGAAGAGGGAACCTGGCATTTTGCGGCGAGTTCGCGAGGATTTCTCGATCGATGCCGATCTCTCTGATGTAGCTTTTGGAATCTTTTGTCAGCTTGAGAGGGAGGTTGATCTCCGCTAAACTGCCCCCTTTGGTCGAAAAGACGAGCTGCTGATAGGTGTTTTCCAATACGTAAAATTCTTCAGTTCCCGTAAAGGGGGAAAGCTCGATCGGCCTTCCTTGTTCCACAAGGTTTTGCAGCCACGGGAATTCGCGCAGTTCTTTGATCCGTTTCGCTCCCGGCTCGTAAATGCCGACGGGAAGATAGACGCTCCCGACACGCATGAAGGCGACAGCCTGCTCACCGAGATATTGGAAGGGGATGGCAAGCTCTCCTTTTTTCTCTTGGCAGAAGACGACCCGTGGGGGATCTAGATTTAAAGAGACGAGCTGGAGGTCGACCGTATCGGTTCGGGGAATGGACGGAATCGTGAAGGGTGTTTTGTTTTTGCTGTACAAAGCTGGCAAGGCGGGGGAGGAGGCTGTCAGTTGCAGAGATTCAAAAGATTTTCCTTGAGAGACGTACGCAATCTCTGGCAAGGGCGAATGCCTGCCATTGACCAGATAATGTCCGCCCAATACGGCGGCCGTGCCTAGTTTCTGGGTAAGGGCTGAGTCGGCAAAGAGGGGGGTAAGATGGATTTCCGAGAGGCTGGCAGTGCGGGCGGCGACTTCCGCAGCCCATTCCTGATCGCGGGTGGCCTGCTGCTCACTCACTTTTTTTTGATGGGCGAGCCGCTCTTTATCCTGGGACATGCTGAACCAGGTATGGACGCCGAAAAAAGCTAGGCTTACGCAGAGAAGAAAGAGGAGAGATCGTTTATCCATAAAAGGGCTCAGGGCTCACTGGTTTGTCCTGTATTAGCATACCAGAGTGGCGCTACATGAAACAACTTGAAAAATTTTTCTTTTACTCTTCGCGGATTTGCTGAAGTTTGGCTTCGAGGGCGGAAAAAAATTGGGTGAATTCGGTGGTGGCTCGGAGGTTGTCGAGCCATTCATCTTCAGCCATCTCATCGAGAGTGGGCAGGGATCTGGCGGAGAGCGCTTTTTTGATGAAGGCCATCGCCTCAGCGGTCCGGTCTAGGATCGAATAGACGCAGGCGAGATTGTAATAAGCGTAAGGGTTGCCAAGCTGTCCCGCCCGGCTGATCTTTTGTTCCGCATCCCAATAGAGCTGGTTTCGGAAATCGGGATCGTCCGTTTGGCCCGCAAGGTAGATGAGGCAAGTGCCCCAATCGAGCCAAATTTGGTCGTTTTCCTCGTCTTGCCGCGCGGCGAGCCGGAAAAATTGGACGGCTTTCTTATAATGCTCCGCTTCCAAAGTGATGTGGCCCCGTTCGAGATAGCAAACGGCCAAGTGGCGATGGATATGGAGAAAATCGGGGTGGATCAGTAAGACGTGGGAGAAAATTTCGATCGCGCGGGCATAGTGGGCTTCATCGCCGCTGAAATCTCCGAGCCATTCGAGGGAGGAGGCGTACTCGAAAAGCCACTCTGGATGGTGGAGGATCGATTCCTTATGGCCTTGCACGAGCGATTCGAAATGGAGGATCGCGTCTTCGAGCGCAGGAAGATTGTCGGCCATGCGGCTGTAATGAAGAGAGGTGCGGGCCGACTCGAAGAGGAGCGCCGGATAGGAGGGTTTTAGGTCGGAGGCGCGGGCAAAAAAGCGGCCGGCCCGCTCGAGAAGTTCCGGGCAGTCGAGGAGATCGGCCAGCGAGCTATGGGCTGAGCCGAGCGCATGCCAATGTTCGGCGGAGGTCCGGTCGATCGAAAGGCCCCATTGGAGCTTTTCGATGGCCATCTCATAGTATTCCGGATCTTCATAATAGCGGCCGAAAGCGTTCAGGCAGATTCCATAGCTCAGCCAGAGATCGGGATCGTCGGGATAGAGGTCGGTGGCTTTGAGGATCTTATTTTCCGCTTCGATGAGAAGATCGAGCCGCGAAGTGAGGGCGCCGAGGTGCGATAGCGACTCGACCCACTGCGCTGTGATCATGGGGTCTTTGAGGTCGATCGTCGCGGCGCGCGCGCATTTTTCAATGCTTGATCGGAGAAGTTTGGGATCTTCGGTGAGGCGTCCCGATTCGGAAAGAATTTGGGCCCAGCTCAGCCAAAGGTCGGCGTCGGGAGGGGAAATCTTAATGGCGTTCGAATAGGCGTCCGATGCTTTGACGACATACCGTTCATCCATCGTGTTGAGATAAAGCTGGGAGTAGCATTCCGCAAGCGTTGCCCATCCGTCTACGTAATTAGGGGCTGCCTGTACGGCGCGCTGAAGATGGACGACCGCTTGCTTGTAGTGGCGCGAATCATTGATGAGAAGACCCATTTCCAAATAAGCCTTTCCGAAGTCGTTAAAAAATTCAGGAGGTCCTCCTTCAAGGAGGTCCTCGGCCTTTTGAAAAGAGTCGATCGCGAGCCTCAAATCGAGGGCCTCGCCTGAAGATTTGGCGATTTCGGACCAAACGATCCCAAAATCCCAGTAGAGCTCGGAGAGGATTTCTTTCGGCTGGGCATCTGATAGCTCGAGGGCCTTTTGATATTTTTCTTTCGCTTCCGCTAAGAAATGGTATTCGGCATGGAACCGGCCGAGCTGGAGGAGCGTATTGCCCCAAGCGACATAGGCATCGAAATAGGCAGGATCGATTTGAATGGCGAACTTGAAATGTTTCGCGGCCAAAAGAAGGGCTTTTTCTTTTCCTTCTTCCGATCCGTATTCGAAAAACGCAAGTCCTTGCCGATACCAGATCCGGGGGTTTTGGGGGTCGATCTGCGATGCGGCTTCAAAAAAAGAGAGGGCATTGAGATTGGCTTGCAATAGGGCCAGCTCCCCTTGCGCCAGATAGCGAAGGGCCAATTCGTGCTTTTGCTCGGCAGGGAGCGCGTCCCACTCCTGCCTCGGCTCCGATTGGGCAGAGCTATACTTTCGAGGGAAGAATCGGGCAAAAATCCGGCGGAGAGGGTGGTGCGTGAGCGTCATGAAACCAT
>CAYTXY010000106.1:0-6012 GCA_964441355.1 uncultured bacterium | reverse complement strand
TTCTCAGAACCAGAGACCGAGTAAAAGTACTAAGAGCCCACTTGGATATGGAAATAGGTTTAGGGTGGGGGTCGTATTTCGGCGCTTACAACCGGCATTTCGACCTGTCGGCAGAATATGGATGGCAAGTATTCTTCGATCAGAATATGTTCCGTCACTTTGATAACACGTCCCTTCTGACCTTCTCCAGCAAGGTACCTAACGGAAATCTCTACGTACAAGGCTTGACGATTACAGCTAGATTCGACTTCTAAGAGTCGCCACCTCCGTTCTTGAGGTTTAGACAGGCTGGGAGAAATCCCAGCCTGTTTTTTTACGGCGCTTTTCTCCCTGAAATTTCAAAGCTCACCCGTTCTTCTTGATTAAATTTTCAAATTGCGCTTATCATCGACACCATCCTTTCGCTTAAACGTTGAAAATCCTTCCAAAATCGGAGAGCAAAATGAACCTACTAAAAAAAACGACCCCATGGCTAGCTGGCCTGGTTATGGTAGCGGCCTCTGCCGTTGCCGATGACAATGCATGCCGTCCCCCTCAGCGTAAAAGCTTCGAGCAGGCGAAAAGAGTGACCAAAATGCAGATGCAGCCGGCCTACAACGCTCCATCCCGAATCGATGTGCGCGGCTCTTGGGATCTCTACATGACAGGGAGCTTTGTTTATTGGCAGCTATCTCAAGATAATATGGAAGTGGCATTCAACGATCAGCTCACCAATACAGATTACACGACCAACAACAAAATTAAGGGCGATCTTGCCCGGATGGATTTTGACTATAAGCCTGGGTTCAAAGTCGGATTAGGCATCAATCTCGATCAAGACGATTGGGATGTCTTTTCAGAATATACCAGGATCCATACTTCGAACAACGCATCCACAAATGGGGCCGAGATCATTTCAGGGACCACGGGTCCTATTTTCCCCACATGGGGACATCCCTATGTGATCCAAACCAACGTCTATAATACCGCGTCTGAAAAGTGGGACTGCCATTTGGATGTGATCAATCTGGATCTGGGGAGGGCTTACTATGTGGGCACCCAGCTGACTTTCCGCCCATTTGTTGGCGCAAGGTCGGTCTTCCTCACCCAGAGCGTCCATGCAAACTATGTGAATACGAGCTTTACGAACACCACGGGAACGTTTGTCGAAATTCCCGGCGTGATGGACGTGATCCAAAGAAATCGCTCTTGGTCGGTTGGCACCAGGGTTGGAGTCGATACCAATTGGATGCTTGGAATGGGCGTCCGTCTCTTTGGAAACGCCAATGCCGATGTTCTCTATACTAAATATAAAATCCAAAACAAAACCCACTTCCTTGTGGCAAGCGGAGCAGATGGGTTCGCGACTGGACAAACGCTCTTTCATGTCTCAAAAGAAAAGGTTCCCGCTCTCAGAGGGCATACGGATTTGGAAATGGGGTTCGGATGGGGATCGTACTTCGACAACAATAACTGGCACATTGACTTATCTGCCTCCTATGAGTTCCAAATCTTCTTCGACCAGAACATGCTGACGAAGTACTATAACGGCTTTATGACCGGAAAACTCGAGCAGCCAAACGGTAATCTCTATGCCCAAGGCTTGACAGCGACGGCCCGTTTCGATTTCTAGGTCATCTTCTGAATTCGTCGATCAGATTTGCCACCAGACCGGTCCAGCCGTTCTGGTGGGATGCCCCGAGGCCCCGGCCATTGTCCCCATGAAAATGCTCGTAAAAGAAAAAATGGTCCCTAAAATGGGGGTCTTTCTGGAATTTCTCCATTTCTCCGTATAAGGGACGCCTGCCGCGGGAGTCTTTCTTGAATAGGTTTAAGAGCCTCTCGGCATAAGATTTACCCATTTCGCTCAAAGTGACTGGGTGTTCGCCGGGCGCTTTGATTTTCATCGAATCTTCAAATACGGCACCCAGCCGCATCAAGGTTTCGATGAGAAGATAATTGAGAGGAAGCCAGATCGGCCCTCTCCAATTCGAATTTCCCCCTTTGATCTTTTCGTGCGCCTCTCCGGGCTCATAGGAAAGGGTCATATTTTCTAAACGGGCGGGATGCTTTTCGTGGTATTTCGATAAAGATCGCAAACCGTATTCGGAACGAAATTCGGCCGGATCCCAGAGGTAGGTAAGAAAGCGCTGCAGCTCTTTAGAATCAAGAAGGCCGAAGCGGAGTTTCGTCCCGCTTGCATGGGGAATTTTTTGGACGCACTTGTCGGTCAGGTGCGATTTTTTCTCGATAAACCATTGAAAAGCAGTGTAAAAATCGGGGAATGCCTTCAGTTCTTCTTCATCCCAAACATCGCAGGCAAAGAAGGGAACAATCCCTGTCAGTGACCTGACCCGGATCTGTTCGTGGGAGCCATCGGGGAAGCGCAAAAAGCTGTAAAAAAATCCGTCTTCCTCGCTCCACATGTCGTAATGGCGCCAATAGCCTTTTCTCATCGCCGCGGTGACATAAGCAAAGTGTTGGAAAAATTTGATCGCAAGGCCCTCATAAATGGGATTCTTTTTCGCTAATGTCAGGGAAATTCGCATCAAGTTCAGGCATAGGATCGATATCCATCCCGAGCCGTCCGATTGGTCTAAGAGGTGCCCTGGAACCAATTTCTCCGACCTATCGCCAAACCCAATATTGTCCATTCCTAGAAAGCCGCCCTCGAAAATATTATGGCCGAGGCTGTCCACTTTATTGACCCACCAAGCGAAATTGAGAAGCAGCTTGTGGAAACATTTTTCCAAGTAAGGATAATCTTCCCTACCCTTCTTCGCCTTTTCCAATTCGAAGATTCTCAGGAGCGCCCAAGCCTGGACAGGCGGGTTCACATCGCTGAATTCCCATTCGTAGGCCGGGATTGCCCCGTTAGGATGTTGGAATTGGTCGAAAAGGAGAACCCAAAGCTGGTGTTTCGCAAATTCGATATCGATCAGCGCGAAAGTCAGCGCATGGAACGCAAGGTCCCAGGCCGCAAACCAAGGGAATTCCCATTTGTCCGGCATCGAAAAAATCCGCATAGAGATCACATGCCGCCAGTGGACATTGCGTAGATGCTTGTGCTCTTCCGGAGGCGGATTTTTTGGGTTATCCCCATCGATCCAGGCTCCCACATCGTAGAGGTAGATTTGTTTGTTCCAGATCATCCCTGCAAACGCCTGCCTCTGAATGGCCTTTTCCTCTGGGCTGGCTGACTTTGGGTGGATCGATTCATAAAAGAAGTCGGCTTCTTCCTTTCGCTTGGCAATCACCTGCGCAACCCCTCTCAACGGGTCTTTCATGGGCTTGTTCGTAAGGCGGAGCAAGACCGTCTCCGATTTTCCTGGTTGAATTGCCGGGAAAAAGTAGTGAAATGCAGCTTTCGTCCCGAACCCCTCCGGGTTGACGGCGTCCGTTTCTTTTTGAATCAAGTACCGATGGAAAGCGTCTTTTACAAAGGGAGTTGCATTCTTCGTTTTCCACAGAACGGCTCCATTGGATTCGTTATTGGTAAATAGGGTACTTGCGCCGGAGCCTGCATAGAGATAACGGGGCCCTAGGTGATAATCGAAGAGGAGGTGTTGAGGAGAAGCTATCGCCGAATCGTCGGCCACCATGCAAAGACCCTCATTCGAGCGGCCCTTCATCTCGATCCGAGGCTCTATCTCGCGCTCAAGGCCCCAGGACCATTGGTTTCGGAACCAAAGATGGGGCAAAATGTGCAGGGGCGCAGGCGTTCTGCCCCGGTTGACCGCCTCGATCCGAATGCAAATGTCGTCCGGATCGGCTTTTGCGTATTCGATCATAAGATCGAAATAACGGTCTTCATCCAAGATGCCTGTATCGATGAGTTCATATTCAGGATCTTTGCCCCCTCGTCTTCTATTTTCCTCGACCAATTTCTGGTAAGGAAAGAGATCTTGGGGGTATTTATAGAGATACTTTAGATAGCTATGGGTCGGCGTTGCGTCGAGATAGTAATAGACCTCTTTCACGTCTTCGCCGTGATTTCCTTCAAGAGAGTTCACGCCGAAGAGGCGCTCTTTCAAAATCGGATCTTTCCCATTCCAAAACGCGGGGGCAAAGAGGAGAACTTGAAAGCGGTCGGAAATCCCTGCGATCCCATCCTCGACCCGCCGGTACGCCCGGAGGCGGGCATGGTCGTGAGGGAAATAAGTCCAGGGGTCGCCATTTTTGCTATAGTCCTCTCTGACAGAGCCCCATCCACGTTCAGAGACGTAAGGACCCCACCGCTCCCAAGCAGGCACATCGCCGATCGATGGTTTGAAGCCGCGTTCGGAAGAGCCTCCGGCTGTGAGCCGCTCTAGTTCCGGATTCTTCCGCCTATTCATGGTCCTCCATATAAACGGCAGCTCCGATCAGAGCCGTATCGTCGTTCAAAACGACCCAAATAGGGATCGATTCAAGGAGTCCTCTGAAACGCCCTTTGCTAAGAAAAGACGTTAGAAACGGCCCTTGCTTTAATTGCTCGAGAATATGGGGCGCTATCCCTCCGCCGATATAGAGCCCGCCCAAAGACATGAACTTCAATGCGACATTGCCGGCTTCCGCCCCATATGCTGAAACGAACCGGTCGAGAGCTTCTTTGCAAGTCGGGTCTTTGCCTTTGCCTCCCAATTCCGATACCACTTTCGACGGATCCCTTTTCTCCATTTCGCTCTTGGTCTCTGGAGAAAAAGGAAACCGCTTCGTTTCGACCAAGAATTGGAAAATCGCATAAAGGCCTGGCCCTGAGACGACCCGCTCGTAGGAAACATGCTCTGTTTTTTTCTTGAGGTAATGGAACAGGGCGATTTCCTCTTCATTTCTCGGGGCGAAATCGACATGGCCCCCCTCGCAAGCGAACGGGTGGTGCGCGTGTCCGTCCCAAAATAGGCCCGCCTCTCCTAAGCCCGTTCCAGCGGAGATCAGCGCTTGGTTTCCCTGGGCTTTTGGATCGCCGGATTGGAGAGAGCGGAGCTCTTCTTTTTTGAGCCTTCTTAGGCCATAAGCATGGGCTACGAGATCGTTTAAAAGCCGCACCGGCATGTGTAAAGCCTGGCTTAAAACGGCTTCGTCGAGTATCCAAGGCAGGTTGGTCGCCTTGCATTTGCCATTCCTGACCGGGCCCGCAATCCCAAAACATGCCTTCGACACTTTTCTTTTTTCGGCTTGAAGAAACTGTTCGACGATCTTCTCTAGGCTGGCAAATTCGCGGCTGGGATATTTTCGCTCTTGGAGTTTCTCCCCTTTTTCAAAAAGGGCAAGCCGCGTATGCGTTCCGCCGATATCCCCAGTCAAGATCATGAAGCCACCTTTCTCGTTACTTATCAGAAAAGGAATTTTTTTTCTTTGACGAGAAGGAGACGCAGATCTCATGCTTAAGAAGAAAACAGGAGGAACTTATGTCTCAGCAAGCATCGACGCCCGATTCCGGCAAGAAGAAGGCGCTGGAACTCGCAATCTCCCACATCCAAAAGCAGTTTGGAGACGGGGCGATCATGTCGCTCGGCCGCCACTCTTCCGCGAACGGCCTCAGCGTAATCAAGACGGGTGCTGTTTCCCTCGATCTCGCCCTTGGCATTGGCGGCGTGCCCCGCGGCAGGATCATAGAGATCTACGGCCCCGAATCTTCGGGTAAATCGACTTTGGCCACCCACATCGTGGCCAGCGCGCAGAAAAGCGGGGGGCTCGCCGCTTATATCGATGCGGAACACGCCCTGGATCCCGCTTACGCCGCGAAAATCGGCGTCAATATCGACGATCTCATGATTTCCCAGCCCGACAACGGCGAAGAAGCCTTGAATATCGCCGAAATGCTCGCCCGCTCGAATGCCGTCGACGTCATTGTCATCGACTCGGTCGCCGCGCTCGTTCCAAAGTCGGAGCTCGAAGGGGAAATCGGCGACCAGCACATGGGTCTTCAGGCGAGGATGATGTCCCAGGCCCTAAGAAAATTGACCGCTACCCTCTCCCGTAGCAATACTTGCGCCATCTTCATCAACCAGATCCGCGAAAAAATCGGCGTCATGTTCGGCAACCCCGAAA
>CAYTXY010000105.1:0-6037 GCA_964441355.1 uncultured bacterium | reverse complement strand
CTTCGCGGTCGCTACAGACGGCACTGGTTGGGTCGTGTCAGCTTTTGCTCCGTTTGCAGCAGCAGGTGGAGTGCCTACAGTTTTACCATTCGTTGCAGCGGGAGGCATCACTGGTGCAGCAGCAGGCGGAGTGGCTGCGGTCTTCGCGGTCGCTACAGACGGCACTGGTTGGGTCGTGTCAGCTTTTGCTCCGTTTACAGCAGCAGGTGGAGTGGCTGCGGGTATTGCATTCTGTGCAGTGGGAGGCGTCACTGCTTGGGGCTTTTCGAGAGTGATCGGTGAATGTTTTAGGCATTCATCAAGTAGAGTAACATTAACACCTGCATCGCATGGGACGTAGTCGCCGACCTGTGTTTTCGCCTGAATTGTTTCTAAACATTTACCTGTCTCAGGATAACGATGGAATAGATAAAAAACGTCTCCACCAAAAACATCACAACCGTTTATATCGCAATCGAGCCATTGGTATATGTTAGTTCCCTCCTTGTGTAGAGTGATCTCCAATTCATCTTTTGATTGGGCTTCGGCTGTTACATAATGAGAAGCGCTCGAACACGTCATACTTCCATAAGGAGTTGGATGATAATAACAGTCTTTATACTCAGGTATAAGAGGATGTTTCTCTAGAAATTTAGTAAAGATTTGTTGAATCGCTGGCAATTGGTAGTCCATACACAAACTATGGTTATGAATCGCCGCGCATGTTCGGTTATTAGTAATAACTAAATCCATGGAAACAACCTATTTTAAATTTTATCGCCAAGCGACTTGGAAAGTTTCTTTGGCCAGTATTTTAACCATTCTCAAGATTTATTTCAAGCACATGAGAATTTAAATACAATTACAAATAAGTCACATTTTTTAACTTGTATTAATTACGGGATAATGTAGAATTATACGCAAGTTGATGACAACCAAGAGTAAAAATGAATTTGATCGGTTGGCCCTCTTTCTTTAGCACCTTGATCCCGAATGCTCTTGACGCAGCGGAATCTGTAACCGGTTCCAGCAAACTGGATTACCTGGAAAGTTCCATCGACCCGCAAGCCTTTTGCTTGCGCCTTGCGGTCCCTGCATTCCTGGTTTCCTGCTTTTCGCCCTATCCGCTCGCGACCCTCACCCTCCTTTCCTTGAGCATCCTCTTCGCCTCAAGCTACGACTCTGTACAGGGGAAGAAAATACTTGCAGAGAGAAAACTTGCGCTAATCACCCTCGAGTCCCAGGGTAAGCCGCTAAAAGCGCTGATCATCCAATCGCCGAAAGATGAATACGGCGCTTTCTCGATGCGCTCGCATATTCAAAAAGTGCGGCAGCTTGCGAAAACGCATGCGATTACCAGAGTCGTTGTCAGCGATGAAAGAACGTTCCTAAGATCCTTGCCGCCGGGCCGCTTCGACATCGTCTGGCTTCGCGGGCATGGAACCCCCACCTCGATCGAAATGGGAAAAAAATTCAAAATAACGAAAGCCAGCCGTCCGGAAATTTTCCACACCCTTGCGGGCAAGCTGAAGCCGCAGGGGAAACTCATCCTCGAATGCTGCCGCGTCGCTTACGCAAATCCCCTGAATGGCAACATCGCCGAACATATCGCCTCCTATTGCTGGGACGCGACCGTTTATGCTCCGCTGACGAAGATCAGCGGGATCTTCGGGCTTGAATTCGACAAATGGGGCTGTCCTCACTTCAACGACGGGTTCAGCTTCAAGGGGAGAAGCGTAACCCGCGTCATCGAAGGCCCCGTCCCCAGATACCGCAGGATGTTAGAGTATGCCTCTTAATCTTTAAGGCCGGGAGTGCCAAGCGCTTCCAAGACTATAGCGAGAGGGATTTAAAAATCGAGTTATGGCAAGAGGCGCCCTGAATTTGTGCCAGGCGAAGCCGGCACCGAAGCAGCTAAACTTAAAAAGTTTAGTGCTGCGGACACTTGCAAAAGAGCGGGGGTTCGCTCTTTTGCTAGGGAAGCAGGTGGGACACAAATTCAGTGGCTGTCCGACGCCGCTAGAACCGATTTTTCAATCACGAGCGGTATACGTAAAGCTATTTTTACACTTACTTTAATCCATTTTGATGATAAAATCTTGGCATTAACAACAAACGGATGTGATTTTTATGTCGGTGTCATTAAATTCCAGCCAGAAGTTATTCGATTTTTATCAGAATTACATTTCTCCAGCATCTTACAATTTCTCCACGATTCCTGAAACCAAAGCATCCCTTCAACGAGTATTTGAAGTATTTTCAGGTGTATATGCCGATCCTTTAAGCTTTTGCAACCTCGCCGCAGGGTGTATCAAAGGATCTGGCGGATGCGAGGCTATCTGCAAGAGCAATAGTCTTCAAGCAGTAAAACTTCATACCAACCAGACAAACGATTATTTTACAATTGATTCTACCCCAACATATCTCCCGCATTTTCATTTTAATGTTTGGACTCCATCAAAACCTCCCGCTTGGGTACCTTCATGGTTCATTCCATCGCCAACTGTTATCATATTTTACTATCACACCTGTAGTTTTCCCGTACAAGATCACATGGATGTATGGGTGAAAGACGGCCAGATAAAGTCGCATATTGACAGAGATCTATGGAAACAAAATCGGGAGCCTGTCACTGAGACTTTACTCGAAGATGCAACTTTAAATTATATTAAATCGTCCCTTTTGAATTGCTCAACAATAACAAAGACACGAATCTCTCCCTCTTTTAATAAATCACAGAATATCCAGGATATCCAGGCGCCGAATATCCAGGAGTGGGTCGAACTAAAAAAACTAATCGATCAAAGAAAGCGACACTACGAAAAAATGCACAATTTTACCGATCATGAGTTCTGCAAGATCAACCTACCTGAAAAGGCAGGCTTCGTAAACAAACCCAACCCTTCCAACCCGCAAACTGCAACCCTCGACCAGCTCTCCACCCCAACTGCGCAAAATGTAGCCAAATCTAGCCCCTCCGCAAATCAGAATGGCGCGCCCATGACTCAAACGAAAAAAGAGGAAAAGCAAACGCCTCCAGATACTCAACCCGCGAATACAGCTTCTGCTCAGAAGAAAGACCTAAATGCAGACAAAGCATCCGCACAGTCTAAGCCAGACCAAACTCCAGAGAAAAGAGACGCAGATGCCGATTCCGCTAAACCCAATCAGAATTCCTCTAACCAGTCTCAAACAAATACCAGTTCTAGTTCAAATTGGCTCTTAGGGGTAGGCGCAGTTGGCGGAGGAGCAGGACTTGCCGGACTTTACGCATGGCGCCAATCGAACAAGCGCAAAGCAGAGCAAGAGAAAGAAGCAAAGCTCGTCGGTGCAATAAAGATTAAGAGATAAACAGCTCTAAGAGGTCCAGTCATTCTTGAGACTTCAATCTCTCTTCCCTTTAAGACACCCCTTGGCTATAAATGGATCAATGAACAAAAAGACGTCTCATACTCTCGCTTGGATTAAGAAGAAAGTGCTACCGATCTTGAAAAAGCACGCGGTCAAACGGGCTGCTGTTTTCGGTTCCTTTGCCCGGGGAGAAGCCACCCCAAAAAGCGATGTAGATATTCTCATCGAGTATAAAACCAAGAAAAAATCGCTTTTTGATTTAGTAGATTTGAAATCCGATCTGGAAGAAACATTAGACCGTAAAGTCGATGTAATTACGTACAATTCGATTTATTGGAGAATTCGCGAGCAGATTCTGGCTGAACAAGTAGTCATCCTGTGAAGAAAGATCCGACAGTTTTCGTAGAGCACATAATAGATTGAAGAACTCCCTCCTGAGAGGAGAGAGATTCTCCTCCCGTAAGGGGCGGTAAGTTCCTTGCCGCGAATCATCAAATAGCTCGCTTGACTCGGCCCTGAAGGGCCGAGACTCACGCCGAGCTGCCGTTCAATCCTCCTGATTGAGGAAAATGCAGAAGGTGTGTCCCAAGCCGAGTTTTTCAAAAGCCGGCATTTGCAAGATGCGATTATACGACACTTGGAAATCATTGGAGAGGCAGTCAAAAACCTGCCGATGCCATTTCGATCAAAATATACAGATATCCCTTGGAAGCAAATCGCCGGCATGAGGGATATCTTGATCCACGAATATTTCGATGTCGACTTAGTTCTTACTTGGCGGGTCGTGAAGCAGGAACTACCTTCAATCAAAAAACGCCTGGCGGCTATTCTTAATGATACGATTCGTACATGACGATTTAGGAAAAGCCTCCCCCGCCTCTAGAGATGAATCGGAGCTTTGAATAAGGAGAGGGCTGCCTCCTTGATCGCCTCAGTGAGGGTCGGGTGGGCGTGGCAAGTGTCGCCAAGCTCGTCCGCTGTGAGGCGGTGTGCGAGGGCAACGACCGCTTCTCCAATCAGCTCCGACGCGTGGGCGCCAAGGATGTGGACGCCGAGCAGCTTATGGCTGTTCTTGTCGGCCAGGATTTTCACAAACCCTTCTTCCTCGCCAGTGCAGCGGGCGCGCGAATTGGCTTTGAATGGAAACGAGGCTGAGACGTAAGGCAGACCCCGCGCTTTCGCCTCCTCTTCGGTCAGGCCGACGGAGGCAACTTCCGGATAGGTGTAGGCGACGTTCGGGATCGAAAAGTAATCGACCGAAGGGCGGAGTCCTGCAATGAGTTCTGCCACCGCGATCCCCTCTTCTGAGGCCTTATGGGCCAGCATCGGCCCTGGGATGAGATCGCCGATCGCATAGATATGAGGTTGAGAGGTGCGAAACGAGGCGTCGATCTGGACAAACCCTTTCGGATCTTTTTGGATGCCAGCCGCCTCCAAACCGAGGTTTTCCGAATAGGGCTTGCGCCCGACGGCGACAAGCACCGCATCCGCGGTAAAGACCGATTCTTTTTCGGGGCCTTGCACTGTGAGAGCGACGCCTTTGGAGAGGTCCGCTTTGACGACTTTATGCGAGAGATAGAAGACCATCCCTTGCGCCGTCAAACTTTTCAAAAGCCCCTTCGATAGCGCAAGATCAAAAGCGGGGCAGATCCGGTCGAGAAACTCGATGAAGGTCACCTGGGTGCCGATCCTCTGGTAGACGGAGCCAAGCTCCACGCCGATCACGCCGGCGCCGACGATGAGGAGTTTTTTTGGGATGGATCGGAGCTGCAGCGCCCCAGTGGAGGAGAGGACTTTTTTTTCATCGAAGGCAAGATTTGGCAGCGAGATTGGCTCGGAGCCTGTGGCAAGGATGATCGAATCGGCCTCGAAGGTTTGCTGATCAACAATCACCGTGTGGGGGCCGGTCAGCTTCCCATGGCCTTTAATCCAGTCGATTTTGTTTTTCTTGAAAAGCCCCTCGATTCCATTCGTAAACCCCGAGACGACGGTGTTTTTTCGCTCCATCATCTTGCCAAAGTCGAGATCTATCCCCTTGACCCCGATCCCAAGCTTGCCCGCTTCCGTCTCCATCTTATGGTAAACTTCCGAGGCGTGGAGAAGCGCTTTCGAAGGGATGCAGCCAATGTTGAGGCAGGTGCCGCCAAGCGTTGGGGTTTTTTCGATGCAGGCGGTTTTTAGGCCGAGTTGCGCGGCGCGGATCGCCGCCACATATCCGCCAGGACCCGATCCAATGACAAGGCAATCGTACTTCATAGGTCTAGCAGCAGCCTCGCTGGGTCTTCGAGGTTCTTCTTGATGTGGACAAGGAATTGGATCGACTCTTTTCCGTCGACGATCCTGTGGTCGTAGCTCAAGGCAAGATACATCATCGGCCGGATGTCGACCTGGTCATTCACTGCGACGGGCCTTTTTACAATGTTATGCATGCCGAGGATCCCGCTTTGCGGGGGGTTGAGGATCGGGGTCGAAAGGAGCGATCCGAAAGTGCCGCCATTGGTAATGGTGAACGTCCCCCCTTGCATCTCATCGATGGAGATCGTCCCGGCTCTCGCTTTTTCCGCAAAACTTTTTAGGCTCTTTTCGATCTCGGCATAGGAGAGTTGGTCGGCATTGCGGATCACGGGAACCATGAGCCCCTTTTCCGTGCTCACCGCGATGCCGATGTCAAAGTAGTGGTGATAGACCACCTCGTCCTTATCGATGC
>CAYTXY010000104.1:0-6214 GCA_964441355.1 uncultured bacterium | reverse complement strand
AACGGCGCCACCAAGTTTCGATATTCTTTCTCGCTTCCCTGTCCAGCCACATCGCAATTTTGCGGCTGCGGCTTTTTTTATCGAACTCCGAAAGCATTTTTCTACACTCTTCTGCCGAGAACCCCAGGTGCGCGAAAAGCTGGTGCGCCATTTTTGGTTTTGCCGCCTTTGGGATCGAATCGGGATCGATGAAGAGGTGGAATTTTGGGACGTCGATGACGAAGGGTTGATCTTCTACCGGGTGCCCTTTTTTGATCGAGGTATTCGAATAGAAAGAGCCGCGCATGAATGGGATCAGGGAAACGCATTGATGCTGAGCAAGGGCTACTTTCGTCCATTTGTCTTTTTCAATGATCTGGATCTCAAAAAACCTAGCGATCAAGACAAAAAACAGGAGAAATAAGGAGATGGCGATGGCGGCGAGGCGTCGTACGGGGAAGGGGTTCATAAATCATCATTCAGGAGCTCTTGCGAGCACCTCGGGAACCGTTAGGATTTCTTTGAGCAAAGGATGTTTCAAATGGCTGAACTCAGGGCGGCGGACAAGCTCGATCAGATGAGAGGGGCTTTGAAATTGGTCGATTTCATAAGAGAGGCGCCGGTTTTCTTCCCGGACTAACCGAAATTCTTGATCTACTTCGGGCATTTTGATTTTGAGCTCTGTCAATTCGTTTTGCATATCAAGATAGGAATAAAGGCAAAACCCGATTAAGCCAAAACAAAAACCAAATCGAAGAAGTAGACTCTTTTTCATCGGTCGTTCCTTTTTTCAACCGCGCGTAATTTTGCACTCCGCGACCGGGGGTTTCCCTTGATCTCTTCGGCTGTAGGGCCGATCGGCTTTTTCGTCAGGATCTCCAATTCATCCTTGGCATCGCGAAAAAGATTTTTCACGATCCGGTCTTCCAGGCTATGAAAAGAAATGGCTGCGATCCGCCCCCCGCCGCGCGTCCGCAGGACGGCCGCTTCCAAGCCTCTTTTCAATTGACCCAGCTCATCGTTGACCGTAATCCTGAGCGCCTGGAAAACCAGGGTCGCCGGATGAAGCTTTCCCCAAATCGTCACTGGCTTCACGATCGCAACCAACTCCGCCGTGGTCCGGATTCTCCGCTTCCTTCTCGCCTCTACGATGGCACGAGCGACTTGCCTGGACCGCCTCTCTTCCCCGTATTCGAAAAAAATCCGGGCCAGCTCTTTTTCCGGCGCCTCGTTTACGATCCTCTCCGCAGTCAAACTGCTCTCGGGGTCCATCCGCATATCCAAAGGCGCGTCGCCTTGAAAGCTAAATCCCCGCTCTTTTGTATCCAACTGCATCGAAGAGACGCCGATGTCGATCAAAAAACCGTCGATCTCCCCGATTCCCCTCTCCTCGAGGTAAACATTTAGATCCGCATAGGGTCCGCGGATCCATTCCACCTTTTTCCCCCATGGCTCTAAATGCTGAGCCGCAAGAGCGAGGGCCGCCGGGTCTCTGTCGCACGCTAAATACCGCTCAATCTCCGGATGGGCCTCTAAAATCGCCCGCGCATGCCCGCCCGCGCCGACTGTCCCTTCGAAAAAGACCTTGAGGTGAACATCCCTAAAGATCTTAAGGACTGCCTCGAGCAAAACCGGGACGTGCGCCACTATTTAGTCTTTAATATAAGCGGGATTCATCGCTGATGTGATCGCTTCTTCTGCCGTAGCTTCTCTCACACCGTCCTCATGCAGGAGCGCAAAAGCCTCTTCGGTCATTTTTTCCAAGTTCATCTCGGGAGAGTCTCCCTCGATCAGGGCGCGCAAATTCCGGTCATACACTTTTTTCGGCCAGAGTTCGATTTTGTCCATCACCCCAGCGACGACGATCTCTTTTTCGATCCCTACCGCCCCTTTCAAATTGACCGGCAGCATGACCCGTCCGATCTTGTCGCATTCCGTTTGATGGAGAGTCGAAAAGAAGAGGGTGAAAAACTTTTGGAATTTTGCGACGTGCTGATTTTCTTTGAACTTGTCGACAATTTTCTGGATGAGGCTTTTTCGGTAGATCGTCAAGCAGCCCCCTAACCCTAGCCCAATGACAAATTCACATTTTCCTTCTTCAACCAGCCCATACCGAAAGTTTTGAGGCAAGACAAAGCGCCCTTTCTCATCGAGCTTGACGACATGAGAACCGCTGAAGAAGAACCCGCTCATCACCATTTCCACGTTATCCCACATCTTAGCCACGAAATCGAAAATCGCGCAATCCAATTCCGAAAAACATCTTCCAAACTGCACTGCATCTATTTCAAAGCCAGTCGAATACACATTTTTCAACACTTTGTGGGAAATTGTGGAAAACCTGTTCACAACCTTTCCAACCCCAAACCAGGAATGCAAATGTAAGTATTTGACTTAGAAAAAGTTGAAAGTGAATTGAGGGTGGCCCACAGACTGTTTACAACTTGGGTGGGGCAAAAGATAGATAGAGTACTGGATAAAGTGGGAAAGGAGTCCTCTAGGATCGAAAATCGACGGGTGCTAGAATAACGGTAGACGAGGAGTATATAGTCATGACCGTCAAACCCCGCACGATCGACAATCTGGGTGTCGACGCTTCGATCCGCTACGCGAAGGATCAAGAACTATTAGAGCCGCGCCTGATTGAAGAATCAAGGCTGATCCCTCAAAAAACGGAAGTGACGGTTGCAAAACCGTTCGAGCTTTCGGAATTCGACCAGACCTATACAGTGGGCAGGACCATTTCCTGGGCTCTTTTTTCTCCCCCCCCCGATTTTTATTCACGCGACAAGGGGCTATTTTCTTATCAACTCATCCCATCGCTTGGGGGCTATGAGAAGTTGGAAGCCGATTCCGACAAGATCGAGACTCTTGAAGATGTGCTCGGAAAATCGGACGAAAGGGAAGGGCGGGGCAAATCTGACCAAGAGAAGGAGAAGGACGAAAAATCACGGCAAACCCTTCTCGCCTTTTTCCAGTGCATCGATAAACTCAATAAGACGCTGACGATGATCAATGCGCGGCGCAACCAGTACCAGCGAGGCTAGGAATGGTGGATTGGAAAGAAGTGCTGGGCTGGGAAAATGAAGAATTGGACGATCTTCGCTTTGTGGCCTATTCCTACATCAAAGAGGGTATCTACGATGTGGCGCTGACCTTTTTCGATGCCATCTCCATTTTGAGCCCCCCCACCCCCTACGATCTCCAAACCATTGGCGCGCTTCATCTTCAAATGGGCAATGGATTGAAGGCGCTCGATTATCTCGACCGCGCTTTGAAATCGGCTCCCGCCCATTCGCAAACGCAATTGAATCGCGCCAAAGCCCTCTTCATGCTCGGCTATCAACGGCAAGGGCTCATCCAAGCCCAGGAGCTCGAAAAATCTCCCGATCCCGAGATCTCGTCTGCCGCCTCGGCGCTCATCTTGGCGTATCGGTAGCGTTAAGCTATGGTTAGCCAGAGAGTAGCGAAAGCTCCAAGAGTCGCTAGGCTTAAGTGGTATGCCTTCCTGGTATAGTTTTCCTCAATGCTTGCCAAGGTGATTTGGCGAAACGTTAAATAACCAACCGTCCCCACCGCAACCATTTTAAAGACAAACATGGGATGGTTCGCTATGACATTCCCGACAGTGAGGATCCCATTCACCATCGCCTTTCCCAACGACCGGCCAATCTGATGCGCACATTTCGCAAGTTCCAGAATCCCCTTGGCAAGATGCCGAGAAGCTAAATGAAACGAGCCGAAGTCGGAGATTTGAAAAATGCCGTCTGGCCACCGATAATTGCTCAGCGTGCCGCCGATCACAGCCACCGCCCCTGTCGCGAATATCCCCGTCATAACAGTTTGTGGCACCCATTTCTTGATGTGGCCGCTAAAGTCTCCAATGCGCTGCCCAAGCGGCCGCGCGTCAACGATATTGACGCCATTCGGCGCGGCAGGGCGGGTTGCTGCAGGAGGGCTTGGGTCGACGGGTTTGAGAGAACGAGGCTCCTCGCCTGATTCGGCGGGATCAGAGTAAAAATATCTTGCCACTATGCGTGTACTAGTTATGGAGTTCATAATCACTTTTCCTTTAAACGACTTATTTTAGTAGAAACATAAGAGTTAATGCAGTAAAATAAATGTCCAAAAGAATAGGTGTGTATGGATAAAATTGCAACAAATTTAAATTTTAATGCAAAGCCAAATTTAACGGAAACCTCGCCCTCACCTCGCTATGCGATTCTAGGCGGGGCAGCTTCGATGATCGCCAAGACAACGGGTCTTTCCGATCTCAGCAAAGCCCGCAAAGCATATCAAACTAAAAATTATAGCGACACTGCGCGCCATATCGCCTTAAGCGCAATGCGCGTGACTGTCATTGCCGTGGCTGTCATTGCCACCCTCCAGGCCTGGAATTTACAGAAAGAAAAAGATCTCTTAAATACCAAGGTCGCGGAGTTGGCTAAAGATGTTAAAGACGTAAATACAAAAATTGACGCGTTGAACCAGAAAATAACCCAGGCAAAAACAACAATTCAGTGTTTGCAAAATGAGAGCCGAGAGGCTCAACGGCAAATACATAATTGTCGAGGAGATAGAGAGTATTATTTAGAGAGCTTTTGTGACTATGTTGTGGGAAATTCCTTCCCATCTGCTGCCCTCTATTCAAATAATACCGAATGCCTCGAAAGGCACCACCAACAGATAGCAGTGCGCAACGGTCCCAAAGGGGGCTGGGTAGGGAAAATACCTCCCTTTCCGGACACATGTAAGGCAAACGCGGGTCTAAACTAGGTTCCTTCAGAAACTTACAGAAATTAGTCGCAAAGCGCTTAGGATGTAAAACTTAGGCGCAAAATAATCACTTCCCCTTGACAACCAATCACTTACGCATTAAATTAATTTAAAACCTTGAATTTAATTAAAATATCCCTTATAATTAAGAAAGGAAGTTATAAGTTTTAAGTAATTTAACATATTAACAAAGGTGATAAAAATGAATATTCAAGCAATTTCTTCTTATGTATCGACTCCTGCTGTAATTCCTGGAGATAACCTCCAACAGCAGTTTTTGGCGGATTTTGCCACTTTCGAAGCAGCTATGAAGGCTTATCAGGAGCATCCGAATCTGGATAAATTCAATGCGTTTATGAATGCCCTTGCTGCCCTCGACAAAGATGCAAATAGCTTGAAAAACGGCAACGCGGCTGAACGGCAAATGTATAAACTTTTCGAAAAAGACACCGCCGATATAGCGCCTCTCTTTAAGGCGTATGAGAATAAAGATAGCCGCGGCCAGTTGAGAAATATTCTCGACGACTTCACAAGCGATAACGTGATCTGGAAACACATTCTCAAGAATTTCAATAAATTCAATCTCGTCTATTAATCTAGAGAACTTCTTAAAAAACGGACTTTTTAGACCGCCCCTCAGGCGGTCTTTTTTTTACCTTGCCTCGCGCCCACTTTCCTTGTTAGAGTGATGAAAATTTCCCCAAAAGATGGTCATGTTAGAGTGCGAAGTCAAAAACGGCTGGGCAGAGTTTATCGAGTTCATCGAATCGCGCTGCTCGTCTGCCGAATTCGAAAACTGGATCGCACCGATCCGCTGCCTCGAATCGGCCCATGAAGAGACGACGCTCGAAGTGCCAAACGTCTTTGTCCAAGAATATTTGCTCGACAACTTCAAAGAGGTGCTGGCCGATTTTCTCCCGTTGAGAGGCTCGGGCGACCCCGCCATCCGGTTCGTAGTGGCAAGCGCTCCCCGGAATGCTTCTTCGCCAACAGGCCCGGTAGAGATCGACGACGCCCCCCCTCCCGCCGACCTGAAACTCAATCCCCTTTACACCTTCGATCATTTCATCGAAGGCCCGTCGAACCAATTCGTCAAATCGGCCGCGGTCGGCGTCGCCGCCAGGCCGGGGAAATCGTACAATCCCCTGTTCATCCACGGCGGCGTCGGTCTCGGCAAAACCCACCTTCTCCATAGCATCGGCCATTATGTCCTCGAGAACCATAAAAAACTCCGGGTGCAATCGATCACGACGGAAGCGTTCATCAACGAGGTCGTCGATAACCTCCGCTCGAAATCGATCGACAAGATGAAGCGATTCTACCGAAACCTCGACGTCCTCCTCGTCGACGATATCCAATTTTTGCAAAACCGCCTGAATTTCGAAGAGGAGTTTTGCAATACGTTTGAAACGCTCCTCAATCAAAACAAACAGATCGTCATCACCAGCGATAAACCGCC
>CAYTXY010000103.1:0-6329 GCA_964441355.1 uncultured bacterium | reverse complement strand
AAGTCCTTTATATCAACCGCTGCGCGAAAGTCGTTAAAGGAGGGAGAAAGTTCAGCTTCTCTGCTTTAATCCTCGTCGGAGACGGGCAAGGACACGTAGGCTACGGGTATGCGAAGGCAAACGAAGTGTCCGATGCGATCCGAAAAGGGTCTGAGTCTGCGAGAAAAAATATTTATACCATCGAGATGGAAGGGACGACCATTCCCCATGATGTTCACGTGGAATGGGATGGAGCCGTTATCCTGTTGAAACCTGCTGGCCCCGGCACAGGGATCGTGGCTGGTTCGAAGGTACGATCCGTGCTTGAACTTGGCGGCGTGAAGGATGTTATCGCGAAAAGCCTTGGAGCGAGCAACCCTTTGAACTTGGTGAAAGCCACCTTCAAAGCGCTGCGCAAACTTCAAAATAGAAGCCAGTATCTTGCTCAGAGGGAAAGGAGACCCCATGACTGATTTATCTCAACTGAAAGACACGTCGCGGCCTCGCAAGAAAGTTCAAAGAGTGGGACGCGGCATCGGGTCAAAACGAGGCGCTACCTCCGGCCGCGGCGGCAAAGGCGATAGCGCCCGCCAAGGCTACCGCAAAAGATTTGGCTACGAAGGCGGACAAGTTCCCCTTTATAGGAAATTGCCCATCCGGGGGTTTACCCGGGGACGATTTGTCAAGCCGTCTTTCGCGATTGGATTATCCACGATCGAGGAACACTATGAGGACGGCGAAACGGTCAATCTCGCGACATTGCGGGCCAAAGGTTTGATCCCTCGGCGCTTGCCCGGCGGGATCAAGATTCTGGCAAACGGCGGACTGACGAAAAAAGTCAGCATTGAGGCTCATGCGATTTCGGAAGCAGCCCTCAAAAAAGTTCAAGATAAATCGATTCCTTTTACGGTCGTAAAATAAAGAGATCAGTATGGTAGAGGCAATCCGGCGTATCTTTTCGATCCCAGAACTGCGCGTTAAGATTTTTACCACGTGTGTTCTTCTGGCTGCTTGCCGGGTCGGAGCTTACATTCCGGTGCCTGGAATCAACGGCGATGTTGCGATCAGCCTCTTTAAATTCGCGTCCGGAGGCGGACAGAACCTCTTTCAGCTTTTCGACATCTTTTCCGGGGGGGCATTTGCCAAAATGACCGTTTTGGCCCTTGGCGTCTTCCCTTACATTTCTGCCACGATTGCACTGCAGCTTTTGATTGCGGTCATTCCTAGCCTGCAGAGAGAAATCAAGGAAAGTCCCGATCAGGGCAGAAGAAAACTCTCCAAATGGACAAGGTTGGCCACTTTGGTTTTAGCTCTTGTCCAATCCGGGCTGTTTGCCAAATTCGCAGTCGGAATCAACCGCGCCACGCCAGGCATCATCGTTCCAGAACTGTTTGATGTGCAAATTTTTGGCATACCTTGGCTTTTCTTTCTCTCTCTCATGGTGACGATGACAGCTGGGACTTTGTTTCTGATGTGGATCGGAGAACAGATTACGGAAAAGGGGGTGGGTAATGGCATTAGTTTGATCATCTCGCTCGGAATCCTCTCTTCTCTGCCAAGCATGATCGGATCTATTATCCAGCAACTAAATTTAGAATCGCAAGAACAGGGTCAATTGACTTTCACGACCCTTGTTGTCCTCTGCGCTCTCTTCGTTTTAATTACGATTGGGACAATCCTTGTCATTCAAGGGCAGCGAAGAATTCCGCTCCAATATGCCCGGCGCATCGTTGGCCGCCACGAAGTCCAAGGCGGCACTTCGCACATCCCGCTCAAAGTAAATTATGCGGGAGTCATCCCGGTTATTTTTGCCTCATCGTTTCTAGTCTTCATGGGATCTCTCGGCCAATTCATCGGTCGCGGAACCTGGATGGGCCAACTCTCTAACTACCTCTCCCCTGGTTCCTGGGTCTACATGTTCATTTATGTGTTTTTGATTATCGCGTTTACCTACTTTTGGACCGCCACTCAGTTCAAACCGGAACAAATTGCATCGGACATGAAGAAAAATGGCGCCTTCATCCCCGGAATTCGCCAAGGAAAACCCACTCAAGATTTTCTAGAACAGACGATGAGCAGAATCACCCTTTCCGGAGCCATTTTCTTAGCCGTCATCGCGATTTTGCCCACTTTGGTCGGCCGCTTGATGGGGGTAGATGCGAATATTAGTCAATTTTTTGGTGGCACTTCCCTTTTGATCCTCGTTGGAGTCATCCTTGACACAACCAAACAGATTGAGTCTCACCTACTTATGAAAAGATACGACGGCTTTATGACAAAGGGCCGGCTCAGGGGAAGATAACCCATTGTACATTAACAAGTTTGTATGTTATTTTTAAGGACAAAGACATGCCTAGAGTTATAGGAATTGATATACCCGACAATAAGCGCTTGGAAGTGAGCTTGACCTACATCTATGGAATTGGTCGCAAGCTTTCCAATCAAGTGATTGAAAAGCTCGGATTGAATAAAAATATCCGCGCCCGAGAGCTCAATGAAGATCAAATTGCGCGGTTGAACGCCCTCCTTTCCAGCGAATACATTGTAGAAGGCGATTTGAGACGGCAGATACAGAACAATATCAAGCGTCTGATCGGCATCCATTGCTATCGAGGCATGAGACATCGTCTTGGCCTGCCCGTTCGCGGCCAAAGAACTCGAACGAATTCACGTACGCGTAAAGGCAAACGCAAAACTGTTGCCAACAAGAAAATTTAATTAGAGGTATCCATTGGCGAAGCAAGAACAAAAAGCGCCTCCGAAGAAAGCGAACGTCAGGGTGAAGAAAAAAGTCGTTCGCAACGTACCATCAGGAATCGCTCACGTTAAAGCAACTTTTAACAACACACTGATCGCTATTACCGACTTGGCCGGGAATGTCATTTCGTGGTCCTCAGCGGGGAAATCAAACTTTGCCGGCTCTCGCAAATCTTCGGCTTTTGCTGCGACAGTCGCCGCTCAGAATGCTGCGAGAGACGCCATGATGCTTGGCATGAAAGAGTGCGAGGTGAATTTGAGCGGCCCTGGGGCAGGCCGTGAATCGGCAGTCCGCGGCTTGCAAAGCGCAGGGCTTACGATCAGCGAGATTCGAGACACGACCCCTGTTCCGCATAATGGTTGCAGGCCTCGCAAACGCAGACGCGTGTAAAAAAACAAATTGGAGAGACGAACATGTCCGTAAAGTATGGCAAATTTGAAATGCCGGATAAAATCAAATTAGATGAAGCGTCTCAAAGCTCGACGTTTGCCCGTTTCATCATTGAGCCTTTCGAACGCGGTTTCGGCCATACGGTCGGCAACGCTCTTCGTAGAATTTTGCTCGCATCGCTCGAAGCTCCCTCAATCATCTCGGTCCGCATCGAAGGCGTTCCCCATGAGTATATGGCGATCGATGGGGTCATTCAAGATATGACTCACATTATTCTGAATCTCAAAGGCGTCCTTTTGCGCCGGCTGACTTCAGGAGACGAGCCCAATCCGAGAGAAATCCGAATGGTATCAAAAGTGCTTGATATTACGGATGAAATGATCGAAAAGGGCGGCGGCGAATATGGGGTGACGGTCAAGGATCTGATGAAAAATACCGATTACGAGATGATCAATCCGGACCATCATCTTTTCACGATCACCAAGCCTATGACAAAAAGGGTCGACCTCCGCATCGGAAGCGGCAGAGGTTATGTTCCCTCTGAGCGCCATAGTGCGGTCGATCCGCAAGTCGATGAAATCATCATGGACTCGGCCTTCTCCCCTGTTCGCTTGGTCAATTATTACGTAGAAAATACGCGGGTTGGACAAGACACGGACTATGACCGTTTGATCCTTGAAATCACGACAGATGGGAGAATCTCTCCTGTCGAAGCATTGGCGTTTTCGGCCCAGATAGGCATTCTCCATTTCCAAATTTTTGATCAAGTGAAGACCCATTCGATTCTCTTTGACAAAGGAGAGATGCAAGTCAATCGAGATCGCGATGAAATTCTCGCGAAACTCGCCCTCAAAATCAACGAGATCGAATTGTCTGTCCGTTCCACAAACTGCTTGGCAAATGCCAATATCGATACGATTGGGGAATTGGTGGTCATGCCGGAGAGTGAAATGTTGCGATTCCGAAATTTTGGAAAGAAATCGTTGACCGAGATCAAGCAAAAGCTCGACGAGCTAGGGCTCTCTCTCGGAATGGATCTTAGCAAGTACGGGATCACTCGCGAAAACATTCGCCAAGTCATTCAGACTTATCAACAAGAAAAATTGGGACCCGTCGAAGTATGAGACACGGAAAGCACACATTTAAAGTTGGCCGCACAGGCTCTCACCGGCGCGCCATGTTAGCAAACATGCTAAAATCTTTGATTGAGAAGGAGCGGATCGCAACGACCGTCGTCAAGGCGAAAGAGCTGCGGCGCCGCGCCGACCGGATGATTACCCTGGCTAAGAAAAATACGCTTGCCTCGAAGCGGAGCGCGATTTCCGAGATGAAGATCTCTTTCAATCCATTGACGACAAAAGAAGCGCGCAAAGCGAAAGCTGGCGATAAGGGTTCTTATACCCGCGACCGCCTCGTCATCAATAAACTTTTTGGAGAGCTTCGGACCCGATTCGAAGCCCGCAACGGCGGCTATACCAGGATCATTCGATTAGGCGACAGAGTGGGAGATAACGCCCCAACCTGTTTTATCGAATATCTCAAATAATTCCAGACCACTCGCTCCAAAACATGTGGTTGAAGTTGGCTTCACTCAGCGAGTGGTTTTTTGTTTACTTCTGTCCAAAAAATCAGCTATACTTCTCTTTCTTAGTGAGAAATGTGGGCAATGGGAGCTCGTGAATGGCCAAGCGGATAGCGATCAATGGATTTGGGCGGATCGGACGTTTGGTTTTGCGAAACGCGCTTCAAAAGGGGATGCAAGTAGTTGCCGTCAATGATCTTGTTCCCCCTGACAACCTAGCTTACCTATTCAAATACGACACAGCGCATGGAACGTATCCCAAAGCGGTTTCTTCCGAACCGAATGCCCTGATTGTCGATGGGAAAAAAATTGCCGTATCAGCGGAGAAGGATCCGACCCAGCTCCCTTGGAAAGCCCATCAAGTCGACTATGTCGTGGAATCGACTGGGCGCTTTACTCACTTGGAAGACGCCAAGAAACATCTGGCTGCAGGAGCGAAACGGGTCGTGATTTCAGCTCCGGGCAAAGACGACATGCCCACCTATGTGATGGGCGTCAATCATCAGAAGTACGATCCCAAAAAGGATTTTTGCCTCTGCAATGCGTCCTGCACAACGAATTGTTTGGCGCCGCTTTGCAAAGTCCTTCTCGATTCCTTTGGGATCGAGGAGGGTTTGATGACGACGGTCCATTCCCTGACCGCTAGCCAACCAACCGTCGACGGCCCATCGCATAAAGATTGGCGCGGAGGGAGGGCGGCTGGCCATAATATCATCCCGGCAACAACGGGCGCCGCAAAAGCGGTCACCCTCTGTTTGCCCGAGCTCAAAGGCAAACTGACAGGAATGGCATTCCGAGTCCCCACGATCGATGTTTCAGCGGTCGACCTCACAGTTCGCCTATCTAGAGACACGACCTATGAGGAGATCGGGAATGCAATGGATGCTGCAGCGAAAACGCATTTAAAGGGCATCCTCGCGACGACCGATGAGCAGTTAGTCTCTTCAGATTTTATCGGCAGCCACTATTCCTGCATTTTCGATAAACTGGCGGGCATAGCGTTGAATCGTCGCTTTTATAAGTTAATCGCATGGTACGATAATGAAATGGGCTATGCCCAACGAGTTGTCGACCTGCTGGAGTATATGGCATCGAAAGAATGAAACCACCTATTTCTTTACTCCATTTTAAGAACAAAACAAAAATTGGAATATCCAGTGAATTTTACACGAGAACCCATTATCGAGACCGTGATCATGCCCCGGGAGGGATGCAAACTCCTAGTGCGCAATAGCAAAGGCGGCGGACTGGAAGAATATTACGTAGATTCTATTGAAGTAGTTTCTTTCGGCCGTTCCTTTTTCTTCCGTTCGCAAGAAAGGCCTAAATCATTTTTAGTCCCTGTGAGCGATTATGAAGTCCTTGAACAGAAAGAGACGCGTATGTCTCTCAAAAACGCGCCCCCTGAGCGATCGATCAAGATCGGCGGAGGCCGCGAAGGGTCTGTTCGTCCTCCCCGCGAGGCCCCTCCTGAACCGGACGCGTACGAGCCCCAAGAGCGGGAACATCTCGAACCACAGCGCCCCCCGATGGACCGCGACCGCAAGCGGGACAAAAGACGCCGTGGCCGCCGCGGCGGCGGAGGCCGTCCTGAAGGATCCATGCATGAGATGCGCGAGC
>CAYTXY010000102.1:0-6343 GCA_964441355.1 uncultured bacterium | reverse complement strand
AAGAGAAATCAAGTTGTTTTGTTTTCTCAAAAGTAGTGAAAGCAAAAGAGACGATCTTTTTCTCAGACTCGCTGATTTCTCCCTGAGGGAGAAATATTTTGCCATTCTCGTCCACGACATAGGCTTTTCCGTTTTTACTGATGTGCTCGCTCGTAAGGATTTCGGAAATCCGGTTGTATGGGATATCGGCTGCGATGACCGCCGTCAAAAGACCATTTTTGTCGTAAAAAGGCTCCGCTGCTGTAAACCCTCGATCGGTATGTTGGTAGAATTGAGGATAAGGATCTGTCCAATAAAGAGCTTTGGCGTTGGCTGCGCCTTGGTACCAACTCAGTTTTCTTGGATCAAGATCTATATCAAGGGGTCGGTCGGCAAGAAGGTCGTAATTATGATCGAAAAAAAGGATGGTTGGAATTTTGCTGACCGTTGCGTTCAACATCACAGCAATGAAATGGGTGCTGTCCGGCACAGGCGCAAGAAAAGTAAAATCTTTTTTAAAAAAGAAAAAATTGAACGTTTCGAGATAACTTCCATCAGGAAGACCAATATAATAACCGAAAAGGTTGGGGTCGTGTTCGAGAATCCCGAAAAAAAACTCGATGAGGTTTTTGTTTTGCACAGCAATGTTTGGGAAGAGCTTAAAGAAATACATTCCAAGCGATGGGAGAGATTCGGTTTCCGAGACGACGCAGCCGATGGTTTTTGTGATCAACCTGCTTGACCGATCGATCGTGCCTAAGGAAAACGTATTGATCGATTTTGAATATTTAACATAAGTAAACGTTGTGATGAGGCCAATGGAAAGGATAATCGTGCAGAGAAACTCGATCAAAAGAAAGGAACGGATTTTGATTTTCCAAAAGGGCATATTTATTCTCTATCACGACCGGGTCCCTGAGTCAATTCTTGATTGCAGAAAAAATCGGTAGATGAGAACTTATAGTCAAAGCAACTCGGATAGTTGTTTTAGGAATTTTTCAATCCAATCGAGGTTAAAATTTATGAAAAATGTTTCAAAGTGGCTCTTGGCTGGCTGCGTCTTGGCTCTTGCTTTTGCATGTCAATCGAACCAGCAAAAACCAAACCAAAATCAATATGGGGAAAATCAAAACACTGGAAGCTGCGGGTCAAAGTGCGGTCCGTCGAAGTGTGAAAAGCCTGCGCCGAAGAAGTGCGAGCCTCCAAAACCGCAAAGTTGCCCGGCGCCAAATTGTTGCGAGCCGCCCAAGTGTTGCAAGCCGCCAAAAGAAAAACCATGCCCCCCAAAACCGGCTTGCGAACCGAAAAATAAACCTCCTTGCGGGGCAGCAGCGGATCCCCTAGAGACTCCCTCTGCACAGCCTCAGGAAGAGAAAATAGCGGCCCCCATCTCCGTTCCGGCCATAAAGGTGGCGCAGCAGGAAGCCCCCCTGGCAAAAGACAAAGCGGCAGAGACCGCAGCGTCAACGGCCGCTCCCGCGCCAGCTCCTGAGGCAAAAAATGCCGTCAGCAACTCAGCCGCGACCTCGCCGAGCAAATAACCGTAGACCGCTGGGGGCTTCGCGCCCCCGCGGCCCTTGTAATGAAATTTTATCCTATTTCGGTTGCAGTTCGGGGAGTTCGCCGTCTGGTTGATTGAAATCGGCGATCATCTGCTCGCGTGCTTCTAGCAATTCAAATTTATCGGCAGATACTAAGGAACCGTTGAAGTACCATTCGCTATCTTGGCTCTCCTCCGTATAGGATTTAGAGCAGCCGTGCTTTTTGTCATTGCGCCACAAGATTTCGGCGATCAAATTCCCAAGATCGTCGTAGTGGGTTTCCATGCCGTTCTTCTGGCCTTGGGAGTAGGGGATTTCAGCCACTTTGAGGCCGTTGCGATAAACGGTTTTGATCCCGTCTAGAATCCCCCGATCCCATGAAAGGCTCATGAGCGGGCGACCGGAAATCGTGAATTTCGATTGTGTTCCGTGAAGCAGATAATCCTGGTAATGGGAAACGGTATGCATTTGGCCATTCGGATGGTACGTCGTCCGGACCGACATAATCCCGTTTTCGATTTGATCGCGTGAAACCAATAGACCTGACCGATCCCGTTTCACTCGAAAACCGTTGCCGGCTTCAACTTGAGCTTCTAGTTCGTGCTCGGAAGAAAAATATTTCCCGTCCACGAGCTGTTCTCCATCATATTCTTCGACGCTGAGCGGAACGCCTGTGTCGCTCCAAAAAGTAACGATGAGCCGATCATCGAACTCATAGGCCTCTTCCCGGATCGGCACGCCGTTCGCATCCTGCACAGTCTGTTTCAGCAAATTCCCTTGATCGTAGATGAGAATCTTTTCAACGATATCGGACTTCGGAAAGGTGTAGGTCGTGGGGCCGTGGAGATTTCCATTCTCAAAAGTGCGGGAGATCGTCACCCCGTTTTTCAACGTTGCGATCACTTGGCCCTCTTGCGCCCTTTGGTCCCATTCTTCTTCGGACAGATCAAAACCGTATTTGTGCACGTATTTTTGCGAGATGATTCGGTCAGGAGGAATTACGGTCTGGCAAGATGCAACGGCCAGTGCAGCTACGACCGTATATGGGGAAAAACGTTTCATGGAAAAAAACCTCGGGTGTTTTTGAGCAGTTCTATCTTTCGGAAATATTATTCCGACCCGAGTTCATTTGGCAAGGAGTTTATCAATTTTCCATGGGCATTTTCGACTTCTTCGAAAGAAATCGTCTTGAGGGGATCCCGATAAGTAAAACGGAACGTCGCGTTCTTGTGCGCGCCATTTTCAGGAACGTACAAGTCGATCAGCTCGATTTTTTCGAGAAGGATGGAAGCTTTGGCGCGCAAGTTTTCGAGCACCGACTGGACCGGGGTCGAGATACGAAGGGAAACTGTCCAATCTCGATCCGATGCAGGAAATTGCGGCATCGGCGACATTCGCCCGTGCGGCCGAGGCTGCTTCTTCAGAAGATGAAGGTTGAGTTCGGCATATAAAATGCGTTGCTTGATGTCGGAGGATTCAAGGAGGGCGGGATGGATCTCGCCGCATAGGCCGACAAGGACGTCCTCGAAATAGATGCCGGCTTGACGCTGGGGATGGAACGTGGGATGCCCCGTGGGGCGCAACGAGGGAGAGGGGATGCGTATCGCAAGGAAGAGATTTTCCAAATAACCTTTCAAATCGAAGAAATCGCTTTTCTGTGTTTTCCGACTCCAATCGGCAGGGAAGGATTCTCCGGAAAGGAGGATCGCCGCCATCGGCTCTTCGATCAACTTCCTTTCTTGGAGAAAATGGATTCTGCCGATTTCAAAGGCAGCGAGGTTTTGGTTTTTGTAGTTGAAGTTTCTCTTGGCCGATTGGAGGAGGCCCGGAAGAAGTGAGGGGCGGAGAACCGAGTATTCCTCTGTTTTCGCATGGGTCGCAGTGAGAAGAGAGGCTCCTGGGCGGATCCATTCCAAGGCAAGCTCTGCGAGCTTTTTGCCGATGAGGTCCGAATTGAGAAATTCCTGCAGGCCAAATCCTGCCAGGCGTTCTCGGACTTCTTTTTCGAAAAGATAGGCCGGATCGTGGGGGATATGGGAAGTCCTGCAGCGCTGAGGGCCTTTTCCGATATTGTTGTACCCATAAATGCGGGCCACCTCTTCTATGAGGTCGATCTCTTCTGAAATATCGGGGCGGCGCATCGGCACGGCGACGAGGAGTTCATTTCTCTCTTTTTCTTTGGACGAGAATCCGAGGCGGCTGAAAATTTCTTCGATTTCATTGATGGAAAGGCGGGTTCCAAGAAGCTGGTTGGCCCGTTCGGTGCGAAACCGAATTTCTTTCGGGGGAAATGCCCCTTTTTTCAAGTCGATTGCTCTCTCATCTACGCGGCCGCCGCATATTTCTTCGATGAGCGCGCATGCCGCGTCGAGGGCATCGGGAGTCCCGTTCGGATCGATCCCTTTTTCAAACCTCTGCGCGCTCTCTGTTCTAAGGCTTAAGTTTTTGGCCGCATGGCGGATGGCTGCAGGATCGAACACAGCCGCTTCGATCAAAAGATTTTGCGTCTTGTCGGTCACCCCGCTGTTTGCTCCGCCAAGAATCCCGGCAATCGCAACGGGCTTTCGGCTATCCGAGATCAAAATCGTGCCGGCTTGCACCTCTCTTTCGACTTTGTCTAGGCCAAGAAATGTGTGAGGAGCGGCGGCGGCGCCGATTTTGAGAGAGGCCCCCTCGATCTTGTCGTAGTCGAAAACATGCAGGGGCTGGCCGAGGGTCAACATAATGTAGTTGGCGATGTCGACGGCGTTGGAAATCGGTTGGAGCCCGCAAGCGAGAAGCTTCTTTTGCAGCCAGAAAGGGGAAGGGCCGATCGACACCCCTTCGATGATACGAGCCATGTATCTCGGGCAAAGCTTCAAATCGTGGGAATCGACCTGGATCTTCTTTTTCAAAGGACTTGTCTTCAAAGAAATCTTAGGACGGCGGACCGGGAGGGCCAAGGCAGCCCCAAGCTCCCGCGCAATTCCTAGGGCGCTCATGCAAGCCCCAAGGTTCGGGGTGAGGGATATTTCGAAAACAGGGTCCCAAAGGTCTTGCGCCAAATCTTTCCCCGTTTCCATCTCGCCGGGAAGCTCTAGGATGCCGCCCTCGTTTTCGGAGGGAAGGGAGAGATACTCCTCGCTGCAGAGAATGCCGAAAGATTCTACCCCGCGGATCCTGGCCTATTCGATCTTTTTCTGTTTGCATCCCTCGGCCGTTAGAATCGCTCCCAATTTTGCGAAAGGTGTCTTAAGGCCAGGGCGGCAATTCGGAGCGGCGCATACTACCTGGTAGACCGCAGTACCATCGCTCACCTTAGCTACTTTAAGCTTGGAGGCGCCCGCGTGAGGATCTGCCGACAATACTTCTCCTACCACGACCCCAGTAAACGGGGGATGCTCGTTTACGATTCGATCGACTTCCAATCCGAGCAAAGTGAGGGTTTCGGCGATCTGAGAGGGCTCCAAATCGAGTTGGATAAAAGATTTAATGAGAGATAGGGGCATTTTCATAGCTCTAAAATGTATCCTCTTCCCAAATTTTCAGGAAACCTCTATTTTTATCTGTTTATGGAAAACAGCAGTCCTTGGGATAAATTCCGCATATTGACGATCGCTCTCATCTTCAGCGGGGCGTTGAATATCGGGCTTGCGATGGCCCTTGTCTTTTCAGCGCTTCAAGACGACGTGCCGGCGGCCGCCGCGAAATTGGCAGCCCGGCCGAGCCTAGCCGAGCCCGCCAACCGGCAGCTTCTCAGCGACATGTTGCAACTTTCCTTTTCCGAGCTCATCGCAACCCTTACGAACCGCGATCCTGTCGAAGATGGCTATACGAAACGGGATCTTGCCTTGTCGGCATTGACGGCGGCTCATTTTTTTAATCTGGAAAAAGCCCTCTCCACCCTGCCAAGGCAAAAGCGCGCTCTCCACCTAACAGAAGAGCAAACGGTCGAACTCTACCCCGGCCTTACCGATGAAGAGTTCCAAGCCATCATCCGCTATGCCTATCAAGAAAAATGGCCATTGACTTCGAAAGGGCTTTTTTCCGCATTGCAAAAGTGGCCAAAAAACGGAAGGGACCAAAGCTTATGCGAAGCTTTTTTTGCAACGCCAGAGTTCTATGCCTTGCAGGCCCTTTTCCAAAAAACGGGGGCTCCTCAAGATCCTCATTTGCTCCTGGACCTGGCCCTCGATGGCTCCTGGGAGCATTTAGATCATTTTGCGTTGGCCCAAGCAAAGGAGCTTGACTTATCCCTAGACAAACGGCGCTCTCTTCTTCTCTCTTACCTTGCCCTCCGCTCTCCGAGCGCAGCAATGCTTTTGCTCAAATCCGATTTCCCGTTTGCCAAGTCTCGGCTGGTCGATGACGGGGTGCTGCTCCTCATCGATCTTTTGCGTGAAAAATCGCCCGAAGGGGAGCGTTTTTGCCAAGAGCAGCTCCAGTCGCCCCGCGCGGATGTCGTGTGGAAAGCGGCCGCGGAAAAGCTCTATGCCTTTGCCGGGGAGGCGGTTCCCCTTCCCATCGATCTCCCGGCAGCCATCGCCCGCTTTGCCGCCGCTGGGGCCGCCCCCTTGGCGCCTCCTCTGCCAGCCCCGCTTCAAAAAGCCGTTTCCCGGAGCGTTTCCCGCGAATATACAGTCCAGGATGGGGATACCCTTTGGAAGATCGCCCGGCAACATAAAGTTACGGTCGATGAGCTGATACAAAGCAACGGTATGGAAAAAGACCGTCTTGTGCCTGGGATGGTCCTGCGGATTCCTTAAGGCACCGGATCCGAGCCGCCGGGGTGGAAGGGATGGCACTTCCCTAACCTTTTCAAGGCAAGCCAAGCCCCAAGCAAG
>CAYTXY010000101.1:0-6386 GCA_964441355.1 uncultured bacterium | reverse complement strand
TCTCGATGGCTTAGGCCGTAACGTTATAGTTCGAAGCTTTGTCGCGCAAGATCTGGAATGACCATTGGGGTTGTTGGTTGAGAAGATCGCTCGACACCTGGCTAAATAATGGGCTCGCTCGCATCCGGTGCATCAGCTTGGTCGAATAGTCGTAGAGCGTCTTCCGGTCGATGCTCGTGAGGGAATACTGGTAGAGCGCTTGCGATGTGGTGCCTACCGTGAGGTTGATGAGCGGCAAGGGAGAGAGGAACGTGTTCACCCCGGAAAATTGGCTGTATTTTTTCGTGAGCTCTTCAATCACTTTGTTCATCGGCCGCCGCTCTTTGAAGGGCTTCATCCTTAGGAAAAGGATCCCTTGATTGGAGTTGGAGTAGGAGCTGATGGAAATGATCGATTCGATATTCGGGTCTTTGATCCCGATCTGAGAGAGGTCTTGGTGGTATTTTTCCATGAGGAAAGGGGAGGTTCCATCGCGGGCTTGGGTAAACCCTTGGATATAGCCGATGTCGTCGGGAGGCAGAAGGTCTTGGGGGATCGCTCGATAGAGAATCACCGAAAAGACGATGCTCAAGAGCCCGAGGCCGATCATAAAGAAACGGTGCTTCATGGCCCAATGGAGGCAGGGCTCGTAGATTTTTTTGAGCCGATCGTTGACTGCATCCGAGAACCGCTCCATCCGGGTTTTCCTCTTTTCCTCAGAGGCGCGGATCAGCCGGCTGCCGATCATCGGGGTGAGGGTGAGGGAGATTAGCCCTGAGAAGAGGACGGAGACGATGATCGTGACGGCGCACTCGCGGAAAAGGCGGCCGATGACCCCTCCCATGAAGAGCATGGGGATGAACGCGGCGGTCAGGCAGAGCGTCATGCTGAGGACGGTCACGCTGATCTCTTTTGAGCTGCCGATCGCGGCGTCGAAGGGCAATTCTGCCTCGTTTACATGCCGGACGTTATTTTCTAAAACGACGATGGCATCGTCGACAAGGAAGCCGATCGAGAGGGTAATGGCCAAAAGGGAGAGGATATCGATCGTGAAGCCCAAGAGGTACATGACAGCGAATGTGCCGAGGACCGACAGGGGAAGAGAGAGGATAGGGATGACCGTATTGAGCGCTTTGCCGAGAAAGAGATAGATGACGAGGGCGACGAGGATGAAGGCAATGAGGAGCGTCAACTCTACTTCGGCCACTTCCTCGTTGATCGAATCGGACTGGTCATAAATCGGCTCGATGGTCAGGCTTTGCGGGAGCTGGAGCCGGATCTCTTCGATCACTTTCCTGACCCCTTTGACGATTTTGACCGTGTTCGTTCCGGGAAGTCGCTGGACGGCGATGACGATACAGGTTTTATCGTCATTTTTCGTCACGTAGCGTTGGGCAAATTTGTCGTCTTTGACGCTATCGAGGGCGCGGCCAACGTCCTTGACTTTGACTAAGTCGCGATCCGTGTTCTTGATGATGATCTCGCCATAGGGAGAGGCGGTCAGGAGCCGCCCGTCGGCGTCGATGGTGTAATCATCCCTTGGGCCATACAACGTACCGAGAGGCAGGTCGACGTTTGCCTCATGGATCAGTTCCACCACTTGATCGAAGCCGATCTGCTTGGCAGCGAGTTTTTCGGGATCGACCTGGATCCGGACGGCATAGGGAGACCCGTAGGTGATGATTTGGGAGACTCCGTCGACCATCGAGAGGCGCTGGCCGAGGATGGTGCTCCCATAATCGTAAAGGGCGCCGAGGGTCATGTTCGGCGAAGAGAGGACATAATAGACGATCGGAGTGGACGCGGGGTTCACCTTTTCATAAGTGGGCTGGTTGGGAAGGTTCGAGGGGAGGTTGGGCTGCGCGCGGCTGATGGCGGCTTGGACATCGGTCGACGCGGCGTCGATATCGCGGTCGAGGGCAAAGGTGAGGATGATCGAAGTCGACCCTGTGTTGCTCGAAGAAAAGACCGAATTGATCCCCTCGATCGTCATGAACTGCTGCTCGAGAGGGACCGCGACCGAATTGGCCATCGTATCGGGGCTTGCTCCCGGGTAGCTGACAGATACTTGGATGGTGGGCAAGTCGACATTCGGCAGGTCGCTCACAGGGAGTTTGTAATAGGCCATGAGTCCGAAAAAAAGGATCGAGACCATGACGAGGAGCGTCATCACAGGGCGGCGGATGAAAGGTTCCGACAGGTTCATGTTCCGGCGGTTGGTTGGGGCACAAATATTTTAGCGCCGTTAAAGAGGTTGATCTGACCCTCTATGACGATTTTTTCATCCCCTTTCAGCCCTTCCAAGACGAGGATCTCATCGCCTTCTCTCTGGCCTAATTTCACGGTGCGCTGTTCGACGGTATTGCCTGGTTTGACGACGAAGACGATCGGTTCGGTCAGAGTCATCTGCACCGCGGTGGCGGGGATGACGACGGCGTTTTGGAGCGTGGAGAGGATGAGCCTTGTCCGGACGAACTGCCCGGGCCAAAGATCCCTCTTTTCGTTATCGAAGGTCGCGCGCAGTTTGATCATGCCGGTTTGGGGATCGACCTGGTTGTCGATCATGAAAAGGGCCCCTTCGAAAGTTTCTTCATCGAACTTGTCGTAGGCGGCGATGACTTTGAGCTCTTGTTTTTTATAGGCTCTTTGGATCTGTGGCAGCTGGAATTCGGGGATTGAGAAGGTGACATAGATCGGGGCCATTTGATTGAGGATGACGAGCGGGTTCTCGTTCCCGTCCGGCGCGGCGACTAAATTGCCGTAGTCGACATTCAATATACCGAGCATCCCGTCAATGGGGGCGTAAATCCAGCAATAATCGAGGTTGATCTTCGCAGAATCGAGAGCCCCTTGGTTTTGCTGGACCGCTGCTGCACTGCTTGCGAAATTCGCTTGCAAAGTCTCGTAGTCGATCTGAGAATAATATTCATCCTTGGCGAGGATTCTGTAGCGCTTGACCTTCTCTTCGGCCAGAGCCATGTCGGCAAGACTTTGCTCAAGGGCGCCTTGCGCCTCTTTCAAAGCGGCCTCATAGGGCTTGGAGTCGATCGTGAAGAGGAGGTCGCCCTGTTTGACTTCCTTCCCTTGGGTAAAGAATACGCCCGTGAGCTCCCCTTCGATCCGGGAGCGGATCTGGATGCTGGTGATAGATTCGACGTGCCCGAGCGCTTCGAGAAAAAGAGGCATGGGTTTGGTGGCGGCCATCCCGAACTGTACTGGGTAGGAGGGAGGAGGCGGGGGAGCCTTCTTAGCGCAAGAGGTCAGGAAGGTTAGCAAACCACAGAGAACACAGAGGACGTAGAGTAACTTTGTCATTCGACCTCCTCATTGGGAGTGCTGCAAAGAGAGCCCGTCGCATAGGCAAGAGAGGCGAGCGAAACGAACCAATTCTTTTGGGAGCCGGCTTTTTTCGACCTTGCGTCTGCAAGGGAGCTTTGGGCTGACATCACATCGAGGATCGTCATCGTCCCGGCTTTATATCCAGTGAGGGCGATCTGGAACTCGAGCTCGGCCGCTTTCAGATATTCTTCTGAGTCGGCAAGATTCGAAGCGGCGGTTTTGACACCCATATGGGCGGTAGCCACATTTTGGGTCAGAATCAGCTCCGTCTGGAGCATCTCGGCTCTGGCTGTTTCGAGGTTCGCGCGGGCGTTTTTGATCGCGTTTTTGTAGAAGAATCCTTGAAAAAGAGGGAACGACAAATTGATCTCGGCCGACCAGTGGGGGCCTTGTTCTTGAGCGCCGTCTTGGAACCAGTAGTGGCCGATGTCGAAGAAGCTGCTGAGGACCGGATAGACCGCCCTTTTTGCGTTGAGAAGGAGCGCTTCTTTTGCCTTCACATTGGCCTGGGCAGCTAAAAAGTCTTGCCGCCGCTCTTGGGCTTTTTGAACAAGAAGCTCGACGCTCTCGAGCAGCGGGTTTGCGATGATTTGATCGGGAAGAGGCTGCACTTTGAAAGGGATGCTGGCCGGGAGTCCGAGATCGACCGCGAGCTGGGCAAACGCATTTTCGACGTTTTGCTTTTGGCTAGTTAAGTTGATTTTGCTTTGGAGATACTGGGTTCTTGCTTGCGCCACGTCGCCGAGCGCCGCTAATCCTAAGGAGAATCGAACGTTTGCCGCATCGAGCGACATTTGGGCGTTTTCCAAATTCGCTTGGGTGGATCTCAAGAGCGCTTGCTGGTAGAGGTAGTCGTAGGCGTCGTCCATCACCATCTGGATGACGGATTGGATATTTTGGTTGTGGTTCATATCGGCGAAGTAGAGCGCTTCCCGTGCGGCGAGCGCGGCCGAAGATCTTTGCCCGAAGTCGAAGAGTGTAAAGGCGAGGGCGACATCCGGCCCCACCTGGGTGGAATAAAAAGGAGTGGGCGAGCTTAAGCCCGGCACTACGATCACTCCGCTTTGCGTGGCTTGCCCTGTTTGAGAGATGGGAGTCCCTCCTCCCGGCTGGAACGTTTGGGGTCCCGTGGCGACGGTGCTTCCCTTGATCCGAAGATAGCTCGTTTCGACTGCTATGCTTGGATAAAACGGGCTGAGAGATTGGCTATATTTGGCGGCGGCGGCCCGAGCTTTTGACCAGGTTTGCTTCGTCGTGGGGTTATTTTGGAGGGCGATGTCGACGAGCTCGGCCATGTTCAGCTCGCCCGTTTCGAAAGCGGGGGGAAGGACAGTCTGGCAATATTTCGAGGAGACAAGGGAGTTGCCCTTGAGAGGCGTCCACGTTGCATAAGGCGTTGCGGGCGCAAGGGAATAGGGATCGTCGATTCCGCTGATGCAGCCAGTCAAAATCGCGGCGCTAATGGAAACGGAAACAGCCCTCTTCAATCCCAGAACCCTCTAAGGGTTTATTTAGGATAACGGGAGAGAGGGATCAAGTACTTTCTGTCATCTGCAGTCGAAGGCTCCCGGATTTTTGTTGCAAAACCTTTCCAGAATCCCATTGTTTTCCCAGTCTTTTCGATACTGGTCGATATGCACCGTATGTTTCATGTAATCCCAAAATGCATCCCACTCGATCCACTCGCCACCACGGCGAAAAACGCTGGGGATATCAAGATCGGCATCTTTTGGCCATCCATCCTTTGCAATGCATGCTTGCACTGCCGAAGAAAATCTCCTGCCAGACTGATATTCGAGCTCTCCCCATCGTTTTGCATAGGCTTCTTTATTCAAAAGTCCGGACTCGATTTCCTTATAGAGAGTTATCAGCTGATCAAATTGTTCTGCAGAGCAGAGTTCAAATAGCAGATGGCCAAGTAGCCGGTCTCTGTTTTCATTTGTGTTAAGGCGTATCAGACGCATTTGCGGTTCCCAAGAACCAGGGAGCGCCTCTCTTGTCCGCTGAAAGGATACTTAGCGGTCCGTCATGCAGGACTCTGTTCAAGATCTCTCTCGCGGGGGAAGACGCAATCATTTTTTCCACTAATGGAGTAAGTTCGGGTTCATAGAGGATTTTCCCCTCCGGCAATGTGAGAGAAATGCATTTTTTGAAGTAATCTGGGTTCAACTGATCATAGACGTACTCGTACACCCTCGGCGCCTCTTTCGAGAAAGTGAGCGTTGGGCCGGATGTATCCGATTGTCCATTGACAGCGTTTTGCATGTAATTCCAGTAGATGTCAGAAACGTTTTTAGCCAAAATGTCGGCTGCGGATGATGGCGTAGGGTTGCTGATCGGACAAATGTTCAATGAAGAGTTTTGAACCGGTTGCATTATATTCTCTTTTATTTATTTAATTTTTTTCCGGAGCAATTCGTTGACGACCTGAGGGGAGGCTTTGCCGCGCGTGAGTTTCATGACTTGGCCGACGAGGAAGGCAAAGGCTTTGTCCCGACCCGCCCTGAAATCGGCGACCGATTGGGGGTTTTCCTTGAGGACTTGCTCGACTAGGGGCTCGATGGAAGCGGTGTCTTCCATGGGCTGGTAGTCAGGGTTTTGCTTGACGATCGCCTCGGGATCCATCGCGGGAGATTCGACCATCTCATCCGCGACGTCTTTCGCGATGCGGCCTGTGATCTGGTGCTTATCGATCATCAGCACGAGTTTTGCGACATGGAGCGGCGGAATGCCGAGCTCGAGGAGCGTTTTCCCCGTGCCCTTCAGGCGGCCGGCGAATTCGACGGTGATCCAATTGCAAAGGAGGCGGGGATTCTTGCAGATGGCATTCGCCTCTTCGAAATAATCGGAAAGGGCTTTTTCATTGACGAGGGTCGAGGCGGCGTACTCGGTCAATCCCAGGTCGGACACGTACCGTTTGAACCGGTGATGGGGTAGTTCGGGGAGGGCATCTCGGATTTGATCGAGATAGCTTTCAGAGAGGACGAGGGGAGGAAGGTCCGGCTCGGGAAAATAGCGGTAGTCGTCGGCGCTCTCTTTTTTCCGCATCAAAACGGTTTGTTTCAAGT
>CAYTXY010000100.1:0-6407 GCA_964441355.1 uncultured bacterium | reverse complement strand
TTTCTTGCAGGTCAAGGAGCATCTTTTCTTTGAGAGAGCGGGCGTCTTGCTCGCGTACAAAGAGCGCTTTGGCATTGCGCAGGCCCATTTCGATGAGATCCCGTTTTTTTCCTTTTTGCGGTGCAAGAATGGCGACCCGTCTACCAGCGGATTCGGAAAGGATTTCTTCGAGCGCCGTTTGCTGCGGCAGCTCGGCGGGGATCAGGATCTCCTGCGGCCATGCTCCTAAGTATTTGTAATGTTGGAGGAGGAACGATTCTACAACTTCTGCATCGTCTCCCGCGATGAGATGGAAGCTGAAATGTTCGGAGCCGACGATCTTGCCATCCCGAAAATAAAGAAGCGCGATGAGGACCGCATCAGCTTCGCGGTAGAGGCCCAAGGCATCGCAATCTTTAGCGGCAGGGTTATCGACATGCTGCACTTGTGTGACATGTTCGATCTGCTCGATCATCCTGAGGTATTCGTCTGCTTTTTCGAATTCGAGGGCGTCAGAGGCGGCCTCCATCCTTCTTCGCAAATCCCGAACTACTTCTTTATCCTGCCCTTTGAGAAGGCGCATCGCGCCATCCACATGCCTTTGGTATTCATCCTCGGTGCATTTTTCGACGCACGGGGCTATGCACCGCTTGATATCATAAAGAAGACAGGGTCTTTGGCGTGAGGCGAGTTCCGCATCGGAACATTGGCGTAAAGGAAAGAGGCGGGAGATGAGATCGAAGGTTTGCCTGGCGGCAAGAGCGTTCGTGTAGGGGCCGAAGATGGTGCCGATGTTTTTCGGAGGTTTTTCTTTGAACCGGATGAGGCGGATCATCGGCCACTTGTGGCGCGTGACAACCAGGCTGATATAGGCCTTATCATCTTTGAGGAGAACGTTGTATTTGGGAAGGTGCCTCTTGATCAGGTTGTTTTCTAGGATGAGGGCGTCTTTTTCCGTGAGCGCGACGATCGTATCGATCGCCTCTACCTGGGCTCGAAGATAGGGGACCATCTCCCTCTGGTCCCCGGAGAGCGCGTAATACTGCTTCAAGCGGGAGCGAAGGCTTTTTGCCTTACCGACGTAAAGGACCTTCCCATCGCCATCTTTCATCAAGTAGACGCCCGGCTGGTCCGGGTAAAGGGCCAAAGTGCGCGGATCAAACATATCGGCATAGAATATCTGGAGTAGGAAGGCCGGTCAATGACTACGTAGCCAGCAAATCGATGCGGAGGGCTTCGTAGACTTTTAAAAAGTCTTTGCTATTGGCAAGGATCCTCCCAAATTCGTTCAAGTCGCTGAAGCGCTCTTGTAGAGGCGCGCTGAGATTCCTAGCTCGCCAAGGATCGACAAGGGCGCCTTGCAATTTTTGCGAGTCGGATTTTGTTAAAGCCGCTGCGTCCTGCAAGGCCTGGCGGAATATCTTGCCGTTTTGAAGGCTTTGGTTCCAGGGGAGGAACGAGGGGCGGTTTTCGGCAGAGAAAGCCTGAAGTAAAGCAAGCCTGGCGCATAAGGCTTTGGGAGATGTAGGGTTGGAGGGATGGGTCTCATCGCTGAGGATGTCGGAGCGAAGCCGGCGGCTGCTTTGCAATCCAGTGACGGCGCGTCTTAAATAGGCGACATCCGACGCCATTTCCACTTCAAAATCCCGATCTGTCAATGGAGGAGGGGCACTGGGAACTACAAGAGGGGTGGGAGAAAAGGCTGGAGGGTGGAAATTCCCTCTTGGCGCCTGGGTGGGAGATGGGGCCCCCAAAGGCGCATCGGCTTTTGGGAGGGGGGCAGGGGAACTTTTCCGTTTTACATACTCGGCATAGGCAGCGAGATAATTCTGGTTCCCATGATGCAGTTTCGAGGCAAGGGCCCGAATATCTTGATACACTTTTTTTGCCCTAAACCCGAGCGCGTGTGGAGTGTCTTGGCTATACAATGCTTTGAGGATCGCTTGCTTTTCGCTTTGCCACAATTTCGCAAAATCGGTGCAAACGGAGCGAAAGGAGGCTCCGTTTTCAAGCTGTTCGGAAATCGTTAGGAATGTGGGTTTGAAGTAGTTGCCTCTTGCCATATTTTCGAGGGAATAGCAAAGCGACCATTCGCCGACGACTGCATAGACGTTCCATTTTTCAGAGAAATTCGATTCGATCTCTCCTTCGATTTCTTTGCGTGCCCAAAGGTCCCAATCCCAGAGGGCCCGTTTGATGGCGCAGTCGATGAACTCTACATTGTCCTGAGGAAATGGAAACACAGGCGGCTGAGGAGGAGGCGGGCAAAAGAGCCCTAGGCTCCGGAGGGTCGAGACAGCCAGATAGACCGCTACATCGGCTCCCACCGCGCCGATCTCCAAGCCGTTGTACAAGGAGACGTGATAGAGTTTGCTTCCGATTTGCGACCAGGTCACGTTCGGCTTTTTGTAGTGGGACATTTTCGATTCGGTCACCGATTTCGTCAGGTTCAGAAATTCGTATCGCTCTAAAAAACTCCCTATGCCGGGCATCGCTCTCTCCTACTTAGGGGAAAAAGTTTAAGAAAGGACGAAGAAAATGTAAAGTGGAATGGTGGAAAAAAACTCAATAACCGATCACTAGATCTTCGAAACTCTCTCTGTTACACTGGTCAATCAAATGTAAACACGTCTCTGAGGAATGTCATGATTCAAGAAAAAAAGGCTGCTATTCGAAACAGCACTGCCGAATTCCTGATCTTTACAGGGCAAGCGGGGAAAGATAGCATTGAAGTTCGAGTAGCTGAAGATACTGTCTGGCTTACACAAAAATTGATGGGAATTTTATACGAGGTCACTGTCCCAACAATTAACGAACATTTGAACAACCTATTTCGCCAGAATGAGATATCTAAAACCGCAACTATTCGGAATTTCCGAATAGTTCAAAACGAGGGCACTCGGGCAGTCACGAGAAACGTTGAATTCTTCAGTCTCGAGGCAATCATCGCAGTTGGGTTCCGAGTCAATTCTTCTCGCGCAATCCAGTTCAGACAATGGGCAATTGGTATTTTAAGTGACTTTGCCATTCGGGGATATGTTTTGGATAAAGAGCGCTTGAAGAATGGCGCGTTTTTTAACAAGGCTTATTTTGACAACTTGTTAGAAGAAATCCGAGAAATCCGTGCAAGCGAACGAAGATTTTACCAAAAGATCACCGATATCTATGCTACAGCTATGGATTACAATCCAGCAGCTGAAATCACTCAAACTTTTTTTGCTACCGTACAAAACAAGCTTCACTTTGCCATCCATGGCCATACTGCCGCTGAATTAATCGTTGAGCGAGCAGACAGTAAGAAAGACAGAATGGGCCTAAAAACCTGGAAGAATGCTCCCCGTGGCAAAATCCTCAAAACCGACGCCATTGTGGCCAAGAATTACCTCACCGAGATTGAGCTAAAGTCGCTGGACCGCTTTGTAACCATGTACCTTGACTACGCTGAGGACAGAGCCTCACGGAACATTCCCATGACGATGAAGGACTGGGCTGAGAAATTCACTGCATTTCTTCAATTCAATGAAAGAGACATCCTTGATCACCCTGGAAAAGTAAGCCGAGAGGTGGCAAAAGCGTTTGCTGAGAGCGAATTTGAAAAATACCGAATCGTTCAGGATCGCCTGTTTGAGTCAGACTTTGATAGACACATCAAGAATATCCTGGAGGACTACAAGAAACCAATGAAAGAAATGAATCCTGAACTTTCCTCCACGGAATAGTTCTCAATGCGTTTCTCATCTCCAAATCACAGGGCTGGAAAATCTTCTGCCTCTTAAAAATCATTTAATTTTAACCCTGATGGATTACTGTAAATAGTCATGATGATCGATCTTCCCTATTTTGACCTCTTGCTTGATGCCCGCATTCGCGGAGAGAAAGCATCAAAAATTTTTGAACGTTATGTCCATTGGGGCTACTGGGAAAACCCAGAGAAGGCCTCTCGAAATCAAGAAGACTTCCTTGCTGCCATGGAGCGGCTCAATAGTGAATTGCTTTTAGTAGCCGATCTCAAGGACCACCAAGCAGTACTCGATGCAGGGTGTGGTTTTGGCGGTACCTTGGCGGCGATTCAAACTCGCTGGAAAGAAATGAACCTGGTTGGAATCAATATCGATGCACGCCAGTTAGAGATCGCCCGCCTACAGGTTCCTGGAGTCATTTTTATTGAAGGCGATGCCTGCTCTTTGCCCTTTGAAGCATCCATATTCGATCGAGTTTTGGCAGTTGAATGTATTTTTCATTTTCCTTCCCGTTTGCAATTTTTGAAAGAAGCCGCTCGAGTTCTTAAACCAGGCGGGCTCATTGCACTCTCAGACTTTGTTCCAAGAAAGCTAAGTGGCTCCAAGAATTGGATTGGGAAAGTGGTTGGACGGCAGATTCAGAAAGGTTACGGTCAGTTAGGCGGAGATTGGGTAGACGGCGATTACAATTCGATGGCGCGTGCTGCGAACTTGCGTCTCATAATCGACAAGGACATCACAGCAAACACTCTCCCGACTTATCCCGTACTCCTGGATCTATTTCCTTCTCCGAGCTTGATGGCGTGGCCAACACGATTGTTAAAATGGGTTTCTTATTTACGTCTCATTCGCTATCGAGTTCTGTGCTTTGCAAAAGACGCACCAAATTTCTCATAATTAAAGTTCTGAATACTTCTCTCCACCTCCAATACGTCTGGAAAATGCCCGGCTTATTTAACAAAGAAACCATCGCTGGACCGCTAACTTCTGTATCGGATATGTAAAGTGGAAATCTCTTGACACTTCCTATTTTCTTTTTTAGAGTGTTTGGCTTTTCAAAAAGAGAGGAGTTGTCTATGAAAAAGTTATCCTGCATTTGCCTTGCATTCTGGGCCTTGCTTTTACCGATGGCGCTTCCGGCAGCGGTGACTGGAGAGCAGCAAACTCTTTCCCAGGCGCTTGATGCCGCTGTAGCCTATATCCGGCAATTCTCTAATCGCCAACCAGAGATCGCGCTTGTGCTTGGCACAGGCCTCGGCGCCGTCGCAGAACAAATCGAAGTGGAAGCGGAGATTCCCTACGATCAAATTCCCGGTTTCCCCGTTACGACCACCGAGCATCATGCAGGCAAACTGATTCTCGGAACATGCAAAGGCAGATCGATTGTGGCGATGCAGGGCAGGCTCCATCTCTACGAGGGTTATAGCTGCCAGCAAGTGGTATTCCCGATCCGCGTGATGCGGTCGCTCGGGGCTGGAACGCTTATCTTGACGAATATCGCAGGAGGGATCAATCCCACCTATCAATCAGGCGACATCATGATCATCGAAGATCACATCAACCTTCTTTCCGACAGTCCGCTGATCGGTCCGAATGATCCGAAGATCGGCTCCCGCTGGCCGGATATGTATGGCTGCTACGATGCCCACTGCATAACTCTTTTGGAAAAGATCGCAGATAAGCATCAGATCCCGATCAAAAAAGGGGTCTATTCTGCTCTCAAGGGACCTGCCCTGGAGACGAAAGCGGAATACAAGATGCTTTACGTCATTGGGGCCGATGCGATCGGAATGTCGACGGTGCCTGAAAATATCGCCGCTATCCACATGGGCATGAGGGTCGTCGGCCTCTCGATCATCACCGATTGCTGCTATTATGAAACTGTGCAGGCTGCCAACATTCCGGAAATCATCCGCAATGCCAACGCGGCTGAGCCAAAAGTTTCCCAACTCATCTCAGATCTATTGACAGAACTGTGAACACTAAAGGCCTGGGTTGCATCTCTGACCGAGTTTGGTACTCGGCCATGGTCTTCTTGCATTAATGGGCAATCAAAGTGTTGCGAATAGCGACAGGGCGGGAAGGAGCAAAATAAGAAGTTTTTTCATGGAGGCTCCAAAATGAGGAGACATCCTAATCAAGTAAAAGAAAACTTGTCAAGACACATATCCCTGCCACTCCATGAGTTTTTGGAGAGCTTGGAAGGGAGAGACCTGGTTCAAATCGAGCGACTTGAGCTCGGCCACCCTTGGATCTTCGGTGGGCGGGAAGAGGAAAAGCTGCTCATCGGTTTTTATTTTGCGAGGGGACTTTGCTTCGAGCTTCCGCAGCATCTCCTCGGCGCGGGCGATCGCCTTTTTCGGAAGGCCTGCCAGCTTGGCCACATGGATGCCGTAGCTCTTATCCGTCCCCCCTTTGATGATTTTCCGTAAGAAGACGATGCCCGAAGGGACCTCTTGCACAGCGGTTTGGAAATTCATCGCATGCGGAAATTCGGCTTCTAATTGGGTGAGTTCCCAGTAATGGGTCGCAAAGAGCGTTTTTGCCTGCGCTTTCGGAGTGGTGAGGAGAAATTCGGCGACGGCCCAAGCGATCGAAATCCCGTCGTAGGTGCTGGTCCCGCGGCCGATCTCATCAAGGAGGACAAGAGAACGAGAGGTGGCGTTGTTGAGAATGTTTGCTGTCTCG
>CAYTXY010000099.1:0-6436 GCA_964441355.1 uncultured bacterium | reverse complement strand
CGGATCGGGGAAGTATTATGCAGCAGCTCTTAAACGGAAAAACAGCGCTTGTCACTGGAGGAACCGCCGGGATTGGGAAAGCGATCGCCACCCTTTTTATCGAGCAAGGCGCCAATGTAGCCATTTTCGGCACGAACAAAGAACGGGCTGAGCAAACGGTTCTTGAAATGGAAAAGGCCAAAACCGATCCCCAGCAAAAAATCCGTTTTTTCCTCCTCGATGTCGCAAAGACGAAAGAGGTCGAAGAGGCCGCCTTGAAACTCGTAGAGGAATGGGGCAAGGTCGACATTCTCGTGAATAACGCAGGCATTACCCGGGACGGCCTTTTGATGCGGATGAGCGAAGAGGACTGGGATCGGGTGGTCGAGGTGAATTTAAAATCGGTCTATAATACCTGCCGCGCCCTTTGCCGCTCAATGATGAAGACGAGAGCGGGGTCGATCATCAATATCACATCCGTGATCGGCCTTATGGGAAATGCGGGACAAGTCAATTATGCCGCCTCCAAATCGGGGATGATCGGCTTTACGAAGTCCTTGGCCAAGGAACTTGCGAGCCGCGGCATCCGGGCCAATTGCATTGCCCCTGGTTACATCGAGACCCAGATGACAGACATTTTAACGCCTCAAGTCAAAGAGCAAATCTTGACGAAGATCCCGCTCAGCCGAATCGGGCAGCCCCGCGATATCGCGCAAGCAGCATTATATTTAGCCAGCGACCTGTCTAGCTACGTCACAGGGCAAGTGATCGCAGTCGACGGTGGAATGGTCATGTAGGAATTTTCAAACAAACATTAGGAACACTTATGACAATACAACAAGAAGTCATTGAAATTATCATCGAGCAACTTGGAGTCGATGCTGCCGATGTGGCGCCGGAGAAATCCTTCGTCGAAGATCTGAATGCCGACTCCCTTGATCTCACTGAACTCATCATGACTTTCGAAGAGCGGTTCGGCTTCGAGATCTCGGAAGAAGATGCCGAGAAGCTCAAGACCGTCGCCGATGTCATCGACTACATCGAGAAGCGCAAAGTCAACGCCTAAATTTTTGAGAGATGCACTTTGTGCATCTCTCTAGTGTATAAATTCATCAGCGCAGAGCCCGCGAGGCGCGGGGAGCAGGGACGCTGGGGTCGCAGGGGGAAGAGATTAGGATTACATCCACTCAAGTTCTTCGACTTCTTCTTGAGTATTAAACACATCGTCGAATTCCCCTCTTAAAATCGGTACGATTCTGACAATCCAGGTCTTATGCATTTGGATAGCCCCTTCCCAAGTAATCTCTTCATGTTGATTATGATTGATATAAATTTTTCCCTGCGTTCTCAGCGTCCCTGCTACCCGCGTCTCGCGGGCCCTGCGCTGATGAAATTTCAGCAGTAGGTATAGGCGAGCTGGTAAAATACCAACTAATATTTCATCACATTTGTGGGAGATGATCTCTCTATTCTATTGTTTTGAAGCCGCAGAGTCTGAATTGGCAAAATGCGCATCTCTCTGCTGGTGGAGATTGTGGACATAATACAAAGGCATGCATACGTTCGTAAAACTATCAGGGCTTGTCATCAGGAAGGATTTGTTCGCAGTTCTGTCATCTTTTAGAAGTTGATTGTATAGGTTTTTTTGATCTGTGATAATAAGATGCACAGAATTGATCACCATCGTGTCGTTAATTGCTGATGGTTCTGTCACATAAGCAATAATAAACTTATTAAGGCCGCTCGCATATCCTACTTCCCAAGCACAATCTTTCCCGTAGGGACTTGATAAAAAAAGGATATCAGACCAACCAATAGCGGCTCTGTCAGCTTCATACCCGCACTTTTCTACTGTAGAAAAAGTGAGTTCGGGCACGGAAATATTTTGAGGCATGAAGACACGGAATGTTGGCTTATTGAGAAACTTCTCGAGCGTTTTGAGGTTTGTCTGCCTGTACTCGTCTTTTGACATTTTCGCAGCAAAATAGACCTTGAGAGGAAGATCGACTTTAATGGACATCTGATCGCTGGATTCGATGTCGACCACGGGCTCTTTCTCCGTAGGATCAAATTCCACACTTTTCAAGTTGTTCGGGAATATGAACAGCAGCAAGAAAGCAACCCCCAACTGCATGCTTAAACGACGCATAACTACCATAGACAGCACCCAACTCCACAATACCAAGGAAAGACTACAAAACTTGTGAATTTTCTTGCAGCGAATTTTTCGGAAGAGATGCTAAATATTCAATATCTGGAAGCAGAGGAGGTGGATGTCGTCTTCGAGGTCCTTGCGGCGGATGGCAAAGCTGATCTCTTTTTGCATCATCGCCGTCGTGGTCTCCAGCCCTTCTGGCGCGAAGATTTTTAATACTTTGGAGAGAACGTCTCCGATTTTCCCCGAAGTCGATGCGACGTTGGAGGCCCCTTCTTTCCCCAAACTCGATGCGACGTTGGGGGCCCCTTCTTTTTGCGGACCCTGGTAAAACGAGGTGAGTCCTTGGTTGAAGAGAAAGAAGAAATCGCCCGACTCCACTTTGATCGGAGCCCCCTTCCCTTCGATCCAACGCCCTTCCGAGAGCGACCAAATGAGGGGAGGTTGGGGACCGTCCCAGTGCAAGGTGGAATGCAAGCGGTCGAGCGTCAAAAAGGTGCGCGCCTTATTTTCTTTTGAATGTTTGTATCGCATGAGAAGCTGATACATCCCCTCCAGCCCAACTTCCTCGGCTTCGGCCATATGGACGTGGAAAAGGTGCGGGGCGTCGCCTTTGGGAAAGTCGAGGAGGAGCCCCTTCGGATTTTCCGAGAAGGCGGTGATCGGCTTGACCGCGATGGCATCAGACCTGCAATCGTCGATATTCTTTTGGAGCATCAAATGCTGGAGCAGCATCGAGCATTCGTATTCGCCGTACATCCTCTCCCGCAGAAGGGAATTTTCTTTTAAACGGTTGATGTTTTCATGGAGGCACTCGCTCATCGTATTGAGGGTGATGGCCAGTTCCGCGATTTCTTTGGGCCCTTGGACTGCAATCGATTCGCCATATTGTCCGGCGGCGATCGCTAAAGCGGAATTATTCAACCTCTGGACGGGCCGCGAGATCCGGTTTGCGATCCAATAGAGAGCGGCGATCATCCCTATGACCGTTAGGCCAGCGCTTCCGAAGATCAAAGCCAAACATTCCTGGAATTTGACGTCGATGAGGTCGGGAGTCAGCTCTCCGCTGAGAAGCCTCATGAGATGGTAGGCAAAAAGGAGCGAGATCAGGGCGATGCCGCCGATGAGGGGAGGTAAGAGGAAGAGAAGCAGTCGCGTCCGGATCCTCAAAGGAGAACTCCACTCTTATGTCTGCAAGGGATTTGTTGGGAATAGGTCTGAAGGAGAGACACCGCAACGGAAGGGCATTCGGAGATGATCGATAGAAGATTGCTGCGGGATAAGGTCAAGAAGAGTGAGTCGGTTTTGGCAAGGGCGGCATAGCATCTGGGCTGTTCGTTGAAAAGCGATTCATCCCCGAAGTAGTCCCCCCTCGATAGTTCGGAAAAAGGCTTCAATCTCTCATCGCAAATCTGGACGGTCCCTTCTTCGATGAAATAGATTCGGTTTGCAACCTGGCCGGGGATGAAGATCTTTTCTCCGGCGTCATAATCATCTTCGTGCAGCTTTTCTGCGATCGCAAGCAAAAGCTCCAGCTCCAGATCGCTGAAGAGGCGCACTTTTTTCAAAAAGAAAGCTTTTTCGATCAAACTCTTCATTTTGTCTCCAGCAGTTCATAAGCGTACTTGTGGAAGGTCTCGTCGGAGCGTTTCATTTGCTCCCGGAGCTGCTGGCGCCAGTTGGGCATTTGCAGTTTCGCTTTAAGACGGATCGCGGCGACTTTATCGAATAGCGTTGGGGATTCGTCGAGTTTGGCGAGCAGCTCCGATAGGGTCAGTTTCGGATAATTGCCTTGCCAACGGAGGCATGCGGCCATTTTTTCTTCGAGGGGCATATCGTCGACAAGGGGCGCGATGAGGCGGAAAATGCGGGCATCGCAGGTTTTTTCCAAACTTTCGATCGCTTGGGAGTGGACTTTTTGGTTGCGGCTATGGAGGGCGCGGACCAGGAGTTCGGGATCTTCGATCGATCCTGCCGCCCCGAGCAGGTGGATGATGCAGTCGATCACCGACCTGTAGCCGGAGAGGAGCGCGTCTTGCAGCATCTCAAGGTCGTAAAGAGGGTATTGCGCTTGGATCGTATGGCCGAAATAGAAATAGAAATAGGCGCGCTCGATCTCGACATCGAGGATATCGATCAAATTCGCCTGAAGCTGCGCATTAGCGAGACGCCCTAGCAGCTTCCCTGCCAAGATCCTCGCCCGCTCAGGCAAAGCGATATCTTTCGTGACGGCCAAAAGAAGGGGGACGATCTTGAGCCCCATTTGGACGATGATCGACTCGGTCCGCCTCCTTTCGCTGGGTCGGAAATGGACGCTGGCAAGGAGGATTTCCTTCACTGTGGTCGAGTCGGCGATCTTGCCAAGGGCGTCGATGAGGCTCAGGCGGAAAAGATTGTCCCGCGCCGCTTCCAGCTCTTCGATCAGGCGGAAGGCATATCGGCTCAGCTTCTTATCGGCCACGCGGGCGATGCAGCGCGCTGCGGATCTCTTGATGAGAATTGATTCGTGAGAAAGAAAGGGGAGCGCCTTTTCGGCGGCTTCAGAATTTGCGTCTTCCGCCAAAATATCGAGGGCCATTCCAATTTCATCAATTCGGCTTGATTTCAGCATCAGGTCTATTTTTTTCGAGGCGATCGTTCGATTGAGGGCCGCGTTTTCGAGCGATTGATTGGCAAGAGATTTTTTCAAGGTAAGGAGAGCGGCCCCCCTTAAGAAAAGATCGGAATGGTCGAGGTCCTCTTCCGCTTTTTCAGGATGATGCTGCCCTCTTTTGGCCAAATAAAAATTCGCCCATTTGGAAAGTTCGGGAGATTGGCTTTCCTTGACCCACTGCTCGACTGCCTCGAGCACGCGCGAGGCATTGCTGAATGGGCTGTTGTCGAAGAACTGAAGCAAATGAATTTTCGATACGGTCCCGAACCCCTTTCCCGTCTTGAGGATTTCAGGAAGGACGGAGGGGTCGCCGAGTTCGAGCAGCGCGTCTACGCCTAAAAGCTGCATCTCTTCGGAAGGGGAGCGCAAAGCGGCGAGAATGTCTTGCTTTGCCTCTTTCTTATCTCGTCGGGTCATCAGGGCGAGCCAATCTTTCAATTTCCTTTCGAAATGGATCGCGTTTTCTTTTAAGTTAGCCAGGATGGCTTTGGAGTAGATCGCGCGGATGACGCACGCGAAAATGAGGGCGCAAAGGGCCAAGATCAAACCGAGCCAACGGCTCGCCGATTGGATGGCTAGGAGAGACAAGGCGCTCAGGAGCATGCCGGTGTGTTCGAAAAAGGAGTCGTTGATGATCCGGACCTTGGATTTTAGCTTAGCCGGCACGGCGTTCGACAGGAGATTGAAGCAGTTGTCCTCTACCGTAAAAAGGATGCCGTCGCAGGCGATGAGCCCGAAGATGGCAAACCCGATTCCGTCGGAAAAGACCCAGCCCATGTATACAGCCAAAAAGAAAAGGGGAGTGACGAGGATCGCGTTATTGAGGCCCGTCCTTCGGATAAACCGGCTATAGAGGAAAAACCCGATGAGGATATTGCAAGAGGAGATGATGGCTCGGCATTTGCCGAGGAAAGCGGCGATCTGGCCCTCGCCGCCGTTAGGGAGCCCGCTGAACGATCGCCCAAACGACTCCATGTAATTGAATTCGGTGACCGTAAGGAGGAGCTGGATAAATAGGCTCAAGAGAAGGAGCACGATGGTAAAGCGGGATCGGAGGATCAGTTTGATCACTGAAGAGAATGAATCGCGGCTCCCTGAAAAGACCCCTTCTTGGCTATCGTCATGGACCGCCGTCGATTTACGGGCGATGCCCCTTGCCTCGGCCAGGCCTGCGAGAATCGAGGCTGCCGCAATGAGCAAAAGGCCGCGCGCACCCAACGAATTAAAAAATAAGTTAATCGCCGTGCCGGACAAAATGGCGCCAAAAAAGTAGGCGGAGCTATAGATCGAATAGACCCGCTTGGCGTCTTGCAAATCGTGGTATTGGTCGGCAAATGTCCATGAGATGGCGATCATGGCGGCAAAGAACATGCGGGACGCGATCTTCATCCCGTACCAGAAAAGGGTGGGGGGAGTAAGCCCGATGAGAATCGCCGAGCCGGCGCAAGTCAAGGCTCCGATCGCCATTGCGATGGTGAGGATCCGGTAGGGGCTCGTCATCCTCAGGCTATAGAGGACCAGGGAAGAAACGCCGATCATCCCTAAGGCAATGGACAAATAGACGACAGGCAAGGAACCGGCCCCTACTTTCTCAAGAAAGAGGCTGTCCGATAGGGTATCGAGGCAGGAGCTGCCGAAGGCCCAGAACA
>CAYTXY010000098.1:0-6463 GCA_964441355.1 uncultured bacterium | reverse complement strand
AAAGTTAGTGAAAATTTACACCTACCGCATCGGATTTGTTGGATTTGGGCACATGGCGAAGATCATATGCCGTTCGATAGACCGCTGTAAGCTGGTCCCCCGGTCGCAAATTCTCTTTTTACGCCGCGATCCACGCAAAATGCTCGAGGATGAAAAGGAGTTCGGGATCACCGCGACCTCGCTCGAAACCCTCGTCTCCCGAAGCGACATCATCCTCCTTTGCGTCCGGCCAGGCCAAGCGGAAGGGATCCTGAAAGCCCTGGCTCCCTTAAGCCTGGCGGATAAGATGTTCATCTCTATCTTAGCGGGGGGGCGATTTGCCTATTTCGAAAAATTTCTTGGGTCCGCGCCCCTCATTAGGGCGATGCCCAACATTGCATCGGAAGTGAATGAGGGGATGACTATTCTCACCCACGGCCCTCACGCGGGCCCCGAATTCCGGAGCCTTGCAAATCTTTTGTTTTCAAGCATGGGAAATACGGTCGAGCTGCCTGAGGAGCACATGGATATCGCTACCGGCATCGCCGGCAGCGGCCCAGCTTACGTTTTTTCTCTGATCGAGGCATTCGCCCGCGCAGGAGTTGAGGCCGGGATCGCTTACGAAAAGTCGTTGAAAATGGCTTCCCAGACCTTTCTCGGCGCCGCCCGCATCCTTCTCAAAGGGGGAACTGCCGTCGAAGAGCTTCTCGGCCAGATCGCACTGCCCAATGGGACTACCGAGGCGGGCCTAAAGGTCATGAAAGAACTGGAAATCGCATCTCGTCTCCAGTCGGTGATCGCGGCCGCCGCAAACCGCTCCAAAGCCATCTCGGAAGAAATCCACCTATCCTAATAAATTCTCCTCGCAAAGAACAGGCTTCTGAGAAGGATCAGCGCAGAGAAAAATCAAAATTGAGGTCGAAAGTACACAGAGAATTGAAATTTGGAGGAAAGACGGACCCCGTCCTGAGTGAAGGAGATTGATCCGCCTTTTATCTCTTGTTCAAAGATTTCGAGAGCAGTAAGAATGCAGTACCTCCCTAACCCAGGGCAGGGTCCCGTCCTGCCTCTAATTCTTTTTTCCCTGCGGACTCTCGACCTTGTGCATTTTTCTCTGCGCCGATCTTTTTTCGGAAGCTTTTAGCTAAGAGGCATATTGTCGGATAGGTTCATGCTTCGTTAAAATTTCTCATTGAGAAAAACCAACGCCGCGGTGTAAAAAGGATGGAATCTATACAAAACGTTCTGATTTTAAAATGAGCACAAAAAAAGTGGTCATCGTCGGCTCTGGTCCCGCGGGTTACACGGCGGCGATTTATGCAGCCAGGGCCAATCTGAACCCACTCCTTTTCGAGGGGTTTATGTCGGGCGGATCGCCAGGCGGTCAGCTGATGACCACAACCGATGTGGAGAACTACCCTGGCTTTCCCGATGGGATCTTGGGGCCGGAGCTCATGGACCTCTTCAAGCGGCAAGCAGAGCGTTTCGGGACGCACGTTCTCTCCGAAGATGTCGAATGGGTCGATTTGAACCGCTATCCGTTTCTGATCAAAGGGAGTTCCGAGCCAATCTCAGCTCATTCGATCATCATTGCGACAGGAGCCACCGCGAAACGGCTCGATATCGAAGGGTCTCGGGATGGAGAGTTTTGGCAAAAAGGGGTGAGCGCTTGCGCGGTCTGCGATGGGGCGGCTCCTATTTTCCGCGATAAGCCGCTCTATGTGATCGGCGGCGGGGATAGCGCTGTCGAAGAGGCGGTCTTTCTGACCAAATACGGATCCCGTGTCTTTATTGTGCACCGCAGGGATGAGCTCAGGGCGTCCAAGATCATGGCTGAGCGGGCTATGAAACATCCCAAGATCGAGATCCTCTGGAACAGCGCGATTGAAAAAATCTCCGGAGATCAGCTCGTCCGCTCCGTTCTCTTGAAAAATCTCCAAACAGGCAAGAAGGAAGAGAGGGAGGCGGGAGGAGTCTTTTTCGCGATCGGCCATCAGCCGAACACAGAATTTTTGCATGGCCAGTTGGAGACGAATTCCGTCGGATATTTGAGGGTCGAGCCGGGGACTTCCCGAACCTCGAAAGAGGGAGTATTCGCTTGCGGCGATGTGCAAGACCCCACCTATCGGCAGGCGGTTACAGCCGCGGGCACAGGCTGTATGGCCGCCCTCGACGCCGAGCGGTGGCTGACGGAAAAAGGAATCGAATGAGGAAATACCTAGCCGCCGCTGCAATGCTACCCGCAGCTTGGGGAGGGGCGATCGAAGTGCAGCCCTGGTTTGGCGATGTTTACGAATTTCATTTCCTCCAATCCTATTCTTATAGCTGGTTCCATTCGGTCGAAAATTCCCGCCCTCACTTTCACCATTTTTTTCAATCGAACCTGATTTATTCGGGGCTGGAGTTCGCTCCGACGCCTGTTTGGGATGTGGACTGCGATCTCCAGTTCGCCGATACGACTGAGACGTCGTTAAATTTCCGCACGGTTGCGTTGCAGGTCCGATATCTTTGGCTCGACGATATCATCGGGGATCCGATCAGTTTCGCGACTGGCGTCAGCGGTCGGCTAACGGCGACAAGCAGTTTAAAAGACGTAAGCTGCCCTTCTCATGGCAATGTCGACCTGGAGCTGAATTTTTCTCTCGGCAAGGAAATCGATGCGGCGGATACCTGGCGGTTTCGGACTTGGATGTTTGGCGCGGTTGGGCACGCCAATCGGGGAGCGCCTTGGGTCCGGGGGATCGCAAGCCTCGAGATGAATCGGGACGACGTCCATAAATGGGCGATTTATGCCACTGGAATCAACGGCTATGGACGGCGCACGCATATCGACGTCGACCATTTTTTCGGCTATGCCAAGTACCGTGAGAAAACCATCGATTTCGGCATCAGGTACGGATATGGAATGGGGGTTTGGGGAACGCTACGCATCGACTACCTCTACCGCGTCCTTGCCAAAACAGCTCCTGAAAATGTCAATACGTTCATCGTGAGCTGGCTGCTCCCCTTTTGTCTTTGAACCATTGCCCTACTTCCAGATAGCCACTGCGACGGCGTAATTGGCGCAATGGCTCACCGAGACAAGGAAATGGGGGTTTTGAAAGCGGTGCTGGGCCGCCTCGCTCAAAAAGACCTTCGGCTGCCCTTTTTCGTCGTTCAAGATTTCCAAGTCGTGCCAAGAAAGATGAGCGCCGATACCTGTTCCCAAGGCTTTGGCCACAGCTTCTTTCGCAGCGAATTTTCCCGTAAAATGGGGGACAGGATCTTGAAATTTGTAGCAATAGTCCTGCTCTTTTTGCGAAAAGAGGCGGTTCAAGAAATGTTGACCATGCCGCTCTATGCTCATCTTCATCCGGCTGATTTCGATAATGTCGCTGCCTAGGCCTTGTGTCATTCTTCTCCTATTGCTCTTCGTGGTCTTCTTCGAAATTGTTGAGATGCCCCTTTTCTACAAGGGCGTTGCAGAAGATCATCCGGCCCGACGTCGTGTGCTTGACGGAGAGGACTTGGGCGTCGATGAGATCTCCGATGAACTCTCCCCCACCGTTCACGACGACCATCGTCCCGTCCTCCAAGTAGCCGACCCCTTGGCGAGGCTCTTTCCCGTACCTTTGAATTTTGATCTTGATGTGCTCGCCCATTTGCATCAAAGGTTTGAGGGCTTTCGAGAGATCGTGGATATTGATGAAGCGTAGGCCCTCGATCGCGGGAATTTGGATCTGCGTGTTGTCGGCGGTCAGGATATTCGCATCCAATAGGCGAGCGAGGCGGACCATTTTGCTCAAAGGATCTTTGACCTCGGGGAAATCGGTGTCGCTATAGCGTAGTTCGAGCTCGGGGGTCCCTTCCAATTTTTTGATGACGTCCAAAGACCGTTTGGCTTTGATCCGGGCGTGTTCGTCGATGACCTCGGAGCCTGCATATAAATCCTTAACAACGAAGCGGGGAAGCACCAGATGGCAATCGAGCAGGCCGGAAGCGGCAAGATCGATGATCCGGGCGTCGGCGAGCACAGAAGCGTCGATCAGGAGATCTTTTTTCTTATGCGCCATCGCGGTGAATTTGACGAAAGGGATGCTGACATAGATCTCGTCCGCATACCGGAGCGTCATCAAGGTGCCCAAGTAAATGCCGAAGAGGAAAAGTGCGATCCGGATGGTTTCCAAGGCGGGGATAGAAAGGTGTATCGAGGCGGCGCTGATTTCAAGGATGGCCGATAAGATCAGGACGAGCGCTTGCCCCATGAGATACCCGAAAAAGAGCCCGACCACAGCTACATTGAACGACCTGAGATTAAACCTTTTAAAAAATAGATCGAACCCGATCAATGCGCAGCCGAAAATGGCGCCGATCAGAATTCCTAATCCTAATCTGCCCAAAGTATAACCCTCCGGCCCCGAAATCATGTAAAACGTCATGAAGAAAATGCAAAGAACCATGAATAGGGCACGGGTGAATGCAAGCGCAACATTCATAGAATGAACTCCTTATTTAATTACTAAAAATAGCGGATTGTAGACGCGCGGACGATTTTTTGTCGACAAGCTTAAAAAATTTTTAATGTATACCCAAAGGCATGCCTGATGTGATAAGATCGTCTCCTTGAAAACTTGATGGGGAGCGTTATGACGCATCGCGCATGGATTGCTGTTTCCGGATTTCTCTGGCTGGGCGTTGGCGGAGGGCTCCTTTACAAGGGACTCCGTTTGATTTCGGATGGGGCGATCAGCTCCGATTCTCTTTGTTTTCGGATGCAAGGGCTCTTTGGCACTCCCCAGCAATCGGGAACCGCCCTGATCGCGGCAGCTCTTCTCATCGGATTCGTTAAGGGAAGGTTCATTTTATCGAAGACGGTCAAAAGAGTGGCCCTTCGGATCGTTTCCTTGCCCTTGCCCATCCGATTTTCTTCCGTCTACGCGCCCTCCTATTTCTTTCTGATCGGAGGGATGATCGTGCTCGGCATAATACTCAGGTTTCTTCCGATCCCCATCGATCTCCGCGGCTTTATCGACACTGCGATTGGATCAGCGCTCATCAATGGGGCGATGCTCTATTTCCGAGCGGCCCGTGGCGCCCTTCGGGTTTAAGAAACTATTTGTTCCCAATTTACTACGTCGATCTGATCGCTGTAGCGGTCAAATCCCGAACCGCGCATCTGATTCAAGCGGTATGAAGACCTCAGGCTCAATGCGTCGACTCGCTGCGGGTCTTTGGCATACGCCCAATTTGTAGCAAGCACTCTTGCCATTTCCTCTTTATCTAAATGATACCAGGATGTCGAGGGTCCAATCGCAAAAAAGCCCCGGATGATTCGTTTCAGCGGCTCGTCATATTTCGCGTCCTTTTTTTCGATCCAAGATTTGGCGAGCAGATAAATGCGATGCAAATGAGAGTCGTCATGATGTTGCAATGCGTGATCGAGCGTTTTTCGGATGTCTAGATTTACGTCCAGATTCAATAGAGACGCAGCTTTATAGGGCTCGCTCGATCCAATGATTTTATTCCATAGCTCTTGAGCGAATTGCTGGAGATCCATCGAAGGATACACTTTGTGATAGCTCAATAAAAATGAGACGGCCTCGTCCCACTTGCCTTTCTGCTCCAGTTGTTTGAGGATCGGCGCGATCTGAATAGTAAGCGTGCCTCCAGACTTCGCCATCAATTGCTGCGCTTCTTCAAATTGCTCTGAGATGAGGAGCTTTTGCAAGATCCTTTCCGCAAAAGTTTGGCAGGAGGAAGAATTAGACATGAGAGTGCAGAACTGCGCGAGCGTTTTTCCGTCGCCAAGGGAAGATTTCAATTCATCGCTGAGTTCTTCGATCTTCTTGCTTGCATAGTCTTCTTTCCACCATTTTGAATGCCCTCGATTGAGTCCTTCGAGCCGTTCGCTCCAACTGGCGCGCGCATAGCAAGGAGCCCAGCTCGTTGGATCTGGGTCGCTTTGCAAATCCTGATGGGCCTGGCGGCAGTTTTCAACCCCTTTTTGCAACTCTTCCAGATGTGGCTCGAAAAGGGCGATCGCCTGCTGAGCAAAGGGGCGATGCTTTTGGACCCCGGAACGGGTCGAAAGGATTCCAATCAAGGATACGACATCGGAAATCGATTTTTCATGAATCGAGAGGGCTGCCCCGTTTTCGATCGCCTTATCGCAATGGGGATTTTCATTTTTTTTGCACTGAAATGCGATACGGATCGCATTGGAAAGGGCGTCGGGATGAGAATTGCCCGTCAAATATTCAACTACAGACAGGCACCCCTTTTCGGTCGATGCGTCGGCTTTTTTGCATGTTTTAAGGATCGCTCCCGAGAGGCTCGAGTCCCCTTTTTCCTCAGCCTTGTTAAGCAGATATTTGAGGATTGCGAATGACATTGGGGCGTCGCTTGCAAGGTGCGTGTTAACAAATTGTTTACCCGTCTCTGGACATCACGAATAACAGCTATGTTCATAGAGAGAGTGTGACAGGTTGATGACAGAGGTTTGGAC
>CAYTXY010000097.1:0-6486 GCA_964441355.1 uncultured bacterium | reverse complement strand
CGTCACTTTCGTCCCGAGTTCGGCAAAAAGGGTTGCGAACTCGCAGCCGATATATCCGCCGCCAACAATGGCGAGGCTTTTCGGCAAAGTGGTGACCTCTAGCATCGATGTCGAATCCAAAATCCGCTTATGGTCGCAAGGAAATGCCGGAACTTCGAGCGGCACGGAGCCTGTCGCGATGATGATCTGATCCGCTGTAACAAAGACATTGTCTTGACCGATCACTTTCAGCTCACGGGGCGATTCGAATTGCGCAACCCCTCGCAAGACGGTGATCTTGTTCGATTTGAGCAGCCCTTCGAGGCCGCCTCTCAGTTTTGCCACAACGCCGTCTTTGCGCGCCTTCATCTTCTCGTACTGGAAGGAGACCTGGCCTACCGAGATCCCGAACTGCTCCGCCCGTTTCACCTGATGGTAGACGGCCGCATTCGCAAGGAGCGCTTTGCTGGGGATGCATCCCACGTTGAGACACGAGCCCCCTAAGAGCCCTTTTTCGATCAAGGCGACCGATTTGCCGAGTTGGGCCGCCCGAATGGCTGCCGTATAGCCCCCAGGCCCCGAACCGATCACCGCGATGTTGAAATTTTTTTTCTCTGCCATGAAATCCTCTTTGGCACTATTTTAACCTGGGACGCATACACAAACAACTTCAAAAGTTGGTTTCTGCCTGCGCCACACCCCAAAAAACGATGCGTTTTTGGGGACCCCGATGGCGTCGTCGGGCAGCCACTGCCTTTGAGTCCGCCTGCATCGCTCAACTTTTTAAGTTGAGCTGCTTCGGCGCCGGCAAAGCCTGGCTCAAATTCAGGGCGCCTCCTTGGCATATTCCCAACTTTTGAAGTCATTTGTGTATAAAATTCAGAAAATAGCTAATATAATTCGTATGGACGAAACGGCAAGAAAACTGAAAAAGCGGCAAAAACTCTGCCACAACTGCGAAGGGGAAATCGACCTCGATGTGATTGTTTGCCCCTTTTGCGCGGCCGATCTCCGGGAGGAAAAGCCAGAAATGGGGCGCTATGGCAGCCACGCTACCCAGAAGCTCGTCCAAGAAACGCACACTTCCCAATCCCTCTACCCTCCCCCCTTCCCCATCAAACAACCAGAACCCCTTCCCGAACCGCCCGCCCGCCATCTTCCCGAGGCGCCCGCTGTCGATGAAGAAACTCCTAACCTCTTTGGCCCCACGATTCTCTTCGCCCTCGGCGTCCAGCTTGTCCTGGTCGGCCTTCTCATGCTCCTCTTTTCCCATAAGGGCGTCGTTGTGCTGAAGTGGAACGCCAACTGGTGGTTTCTCTATTGCCTCGGGGGATCGCCTTTGCTCTATTACGGATATCGGATGCTCTCCAAGCTCTGAGCTTGAATTTGTGTTTGTTTTAAATCTCGTGTTCCTTTATAATTATTTCATTTTTAGCCAAAATTAAGGGGGAATTTTATGTCCGTACACACTACAACGAACGCCACTGCAAGTCCTGTGCAACCCGCAAGTTTGAATGCTCCCGGATCGCAGAACTCGCCAAATGTAACAAGGCTCACTCCTCTCGAATTGACACAATGCGCTCCGATCACCGACGCCGGGCTACAGCAACTGGCAATGCTCCGCAACTTGCAACCACTCAACTTGAACCTGGCCGGTACGGTGAACTTTACCGCTCAGGGACAGCTCCCGGTCGGCGATTTTGTCAATATTGAAGGGCAAGATGATGACCTATACTCCTAGGTCGATTTAGGTCCCGTAAAATTCATGCCGCCAGCAACTTCACATGATGCTGGGATCGTCTTTGCTCTATTACGGATACCGCATGCTCTCCAAACTCTGAGCTTTTCTTTCGGGAGATTTATTTGACTTATGTTCGAAATTAGCTTAATATTAATTCCTAATTTGACTATAATATAGAAATTTAAATTTATCAAATAAAAGTTTTGATATGGTCTCTCCGATTGCGTTAAGAAATGCTCCATTCGGCATGTGGAATTGTCTCGCCCATCATCCAAGGCCTGTTTTGGCAGTGGCTCTGCAGGGGATATTGCTTGCTGGACTTTATCATTACTATTCAAGGCCAAGTCTTCTCGGAACCTATATAACTGGTAACTGTAACGTAACGAAAACGGACGCAGACTGTTCCTTTAAGCAGCTTCGGCCCTTCGAAGATGCAAATCGTATCGATGAGGTTTGGAGATCTTTGACATCAAGCGACATCCAGACTTTAAAGAACCTCTTTTCTTATACCAGCGATGTAGATCCGGCTTTAGTGTCGCGTCTTTTAGCTCGACCAAATAAACATTTTGTTCAAGTCGCAAAAAGAATGGGAGCAACGAATCCAGAAGAATTTTCAGTGGCCGAATTGCACCCCAATTCATTTGTATACAAATGATTGGATTTCTTTCGCTGAAATGGCTATTGATTATTTCAAAAACCATCTGTTTATCGGACAAGAATGGGCCTTTGTGCTGAACGGATGGAGCAATGACTTTGCTGAGCAAGCAGCGCGCGGCTTCATGGCCCATGAAGTGGCGCACAGCATTCTAAAACATACCGAACGGGAGATAGCATTTGGTCTAAAATTGCAGGGTATCTCTGTCGAATCTTTAAATGATGTTAGAGAATTTTTATATGCAGCAGTGGAATCACACTTCAAAGAACCACCGAAGACAGAGTCGGCAAAACGACTTTATTTTAGGGTTTTAGATTTCATGAATAATTATATTGGGGATTCAGAAGAACATAAATTCTATCGAATGTTAAAGGGTCTAAGAAGATCAATAATCCAGAAAATCCCAGAGTTTTATCGGAATAAGGAGAAGGAAGCGGATCTCCTTACATTGCGGGATCCCTATCTCGCTCGAGGACTCAGAGACTACCTAACTAGAGTCATCGAAAAATGTAAAAAACACCCTGAATTCAAATGCTCTGATCACTCTATGGATACCGTGACTCATCCATCGAGGGTTAGCCGAATTGAATATATAACGCGTGCGTTGTGTGTTGAGTATCCGAAAGAAAATAGTGATATTTGCCCCGGCGATGCGAGACTCAGATCTCGCGCTAATTCAACCTGCCCAGTAGCAGACTTATCCTACGATTACAAGTAGTGCGCTTGCAATCTTAGTTATCCCATTTTTGCCCTTGGAAGAGTTTGATGGAACATATCCTATTAAGGATGTCTCGATCGAGCATCTCGTAATTAAAAATGTAGATTTATATTTCATTTTATTGTATAATTTATTTTTTAAAACAATTTAAAAATGAGAGTTTTATGGGATTCCATTTTAATGCAGCAGCAAACCATCCAGTTGTCCAACAGCAAGACGCAGACGTGGCTCACTTATTAGCCGATTTACACCTTCAGCCACTCGTCCCGGACCGGGCGCTGGTCAACCGGATCAACGCTGCCTTTGGTCTACTCAATCTAGCCAACTACAACGGGCTAGGAGGGCAAGGACAGCAAGATCGGACCTGACTTAATTTAAAGAGATTCGCATTGATACATTTTTAACAAAATAGGAGAATTTTATGGCTGTTCATTTTAACCCAGCAGGAAACAACAATGCTGCAGGAAATGACAATGAAGTGGGGCAAGAGGGAGCCGCTGGAGCTCTTCTACCCCTGAACCTAGGACAGTTTCAACTCGACGATGAAGGTTTGCAAAACTGGGTACGTTTACCCAACTTGCAACCACTCGATCTGGGACAGGTCGGTCCGATCAACGTTGCTGCCCTGGGAGCGATCGCTCACCTTGCCTTTCTCAACTTGCATGCAGGGCAACAGGAACAAGCTTGACTTAATTTGAGAAATTCTCGATAATTTTTCGTTTTTTAAACATTTTTAACAAAAAAAGAGAGTTTTATGGCAGTTCATTTTAACCCAGCAGGAAACAACAATGCTGCAGGAAATGACAATGAAGTTGGGCAAGAGGGAGCCGCTGGGCTACCCAACTGGCAACCACTCGATCTGAGAGGGGTCGGTCCGATCGACGTTGTCGCCCTGAGAGCTAACCTTGCCTTTCTCATGCAGGCAGGCCAATAGGAACAAGACTTAATTTGAGAAATTTATTAACATTTAACAAAAAAAGAGAATTTTATGGGATTTGATATTAATGCAGCAGCGAATCATGCAGCTCCCCACGCTGGAGCGGGGGGGCATGCTATCCTACACCCTGCCGATTTACAACACTTGGCAAATTTCCCAAACTTGCAACCACTTGACCTGGGGCACAACGAGGGACAGCTAGATCAGATCAACGATGCCGCCTTGGCGGCTCTCGCCAACCTGTGGGCGCATCAAACCGAGCCACACTAAGTCGTTCCAGAAAAACTAAATCAAAACCTGTCTCTTAAACGAGCGGACCTAGAAGAAAGAAAATCAAATAAAGAAGAATCGTTGGGCCAGCTGCCATAAGAAAGAGGCTCAAGAATTTGATCCCCCCTTCGAAATGACGCTGGAGGATCGTATATCCGGCGGGATTCGGGGCATTGGCGATGACCGTCAGCCCGCCTCCGGCAATGACTCCTGTGAATACCGCGTATTTGTATGCGTCGCCCCAATTCGGCACGAGGGTCGAGAGATAGGAGATCGCCGTATTATCGTTGAAACCGGTTAAGAGGATCGCGACCCCCATGACCGAGAGGGGTTTTAGCCCGTGAAGCAAGCTCACCACCCACCAGCCTTGCACTCCGCTGTGAATGACGAGGCCTGCGAGGAAGAGGCCGACCAGCATCGGCTGCGCCAAGCGGATGGGGTATTGATGGGCTCTTGTCGCTTGGTGGAAGCCGATGAAAAAGAGAAAACTTGCGATGAATATCGCCGTATAATGGGAAACGACGACAATCCAGGCGATGAAAAGGACGTGGGCGAAGGTGATCCATTTCGGAATCGGGGTCTCCTTTTCTTTGAGGGGATCGAGAACGTGCGACGCGGCGAGCATCGTTTTTTTTTCATTGAGGAGCTTAAATTCTTTTCGGAAGGCAAACCAATAGATCGTGTTCGAGAGGATGATGCCGAGCGCGGCTTTCCAGCCGAAAATGAGGAACATGTCGACCGTTGTCCAGTGCCAGCAGTGCGCCAGCACTAAAACGGCTGGAGAGGCGAAATCGGTCAGGATCCCCCCGACGGAGACATTGACGAAAAGGAGCGCGATGGTGGCGTAAGCGAGATTTTTGCTCGGCTGGTACGAATAGAATTGACGGGCGAGAAGGAGCGCGCAAAGGGTCATCGCCCCAGCTTCGGTAATCAGTGATCCGAGCAAGGGGCCGATGGTCAGAAGCGTGAACCACCAGGCCGAGAGGGACCCTCCAAGCCATTTGGCGCACCACTGAATTGTCTTTGACGCGATATGGATGATGGGTTTTGTCGCAGCGAGTGAGAGGATCACAGCGACAAAAAGCGCTTCGGTATAATCGCGGGTGTTTACGTATTCGAGGCCGATGGTCCATCCATAGGTATAGATCATCCCTAAAAAAAGGGGGATCGCCCAGAAAGCGAAGATCACCTCTACCTTCGAGAGAAAATAGAGGAGTTGGACCGGAATGCTCCTTTCCCATCTTTTGCCGCGCCTTTTCGGCGCCTGATGCGCCTCGACAACCCGCGCCCAACTATGGACCCGGTTCGCTAATAGGGTATGGACGATCGCAATGACAAAGAGAAGCAGCGCAAAGAGATGGAAAGGGGTGAAATGGAGCGACTCGAGCTGAAGGATGACGGGATGCTTGAGGCAATCGTACCTTTGCGGGTTTTTGACGAGTTCGGCAAGAAGAGGGGTCATACTTCCTAAGTACTCGATCAAAACTTAAATTTCGAGACTAGAAGCAATCTCGGGGTAGGTTCTGTTAATGGGTATTCGAAGAGAAGCATTGGAGAAGCAATTGAAATTGCAGTTAATTCGTAGTTTTTGCAGCCTGCTCGGCTTTTGCCTGAATTTGAAGAAGTTCTTTTTGTCTGAGTTCTCTCTCTTGTTTGTAAGTGATAAGAGGGTTTATAGCATCCCACATCAGACTCATCCCCCAACCAATCAGGGGATATCCGAAATTACCTCCAATGCGCGAAGATATTGTGACACAGAAAATACCACTGATTGTGATCCCAACTCCGGCTAAGAAATTTCTCATGGCCTCTTGTTGTTTGGGTTCTATTCTTTCGTAATCATACGTTGAGCGATCAGGCAATTTAGATCCCAGCCTAGGCCTGCAATTTCTTTGTTGCCTCCTTGATGAAATGTACTCATCAGGACATTGGACGGGCTTGTGAATCAGCCCGTAATTATATCCATAAATGCGATACCAAATCCAAAGATTCCGAACTGCTTCAGTTCTACATTTTGGTTCGTCCCATTTTCTCAAGTTGATCCTGCGCACAATTGAATAAAACGCAATTGTTATAGGAATCCTGGTATGATTTTGAACGGCTCTGCAAATCAAAAGCTAGCTTTAGTTGATTAATGCAGTTCAGTCGTTCATCTTCAGAACATTCCAGCTTTGCGCACAGAGTAA
>CAYTXY010000096.1:0-6503 GCA_964441355.1 uncultured bacterium | reverse complement strand
GCGTACGTGAATTCGTTCGAGTTCTTTGGCCGCGAACGGGCAGGCCAAGACGATGCCTCATGCCGCGATAGCAATGAATGCCGATCAGCCGCTTAATGTTGTTCTGTATCTGGCGTCTCAAATCGCCCTCTACAATGTATTCGCTGGAAAGCAAGGCGTTCAGCCGCGCGATTTGATCTTCATTCAGCTCGCGGGCGCGGATATTCTTATTCAATCCGAGCTTCTCAATCACTTGATTGGAAAGCTTGCGACCGATCCCATAAATGTAGGTCAAGCTTACTTCTAAGCGCTTATTGTCGGGTATATCAATTCCTATAACTCTAGGCATGTCTTTGTCCTTAAAAATAACATACAAACTTGTTAATGTACAATGGGTTATCTTCCCCTGAGCCGGCCTCGTGTCATAAAGCCGTCGTATCTTTTCATAAGTAGATGAGACTCAATCTGTTTGGTTGTGTCCAGGATGACCCCAACGAGGATTAAAAGGGAAGTGCCGCCAAAGAATTGACTAATATTCGCGTCTACCCCCATCAAACGACCGATCAAAGTGGGTAAAATCGCAATGACAGCTAAAAAAATGGCTCCGGAGAGGGTGATTCGGCTCATCGTCTGTTCCAGAAAATCTTGAGTGGGTTTTCCTTGGCGGATTCCGGGGATGAAGGCGCCATTTTTCTTCATGTCCGAGGCAATCTGTTCCGGTTTGAATTGAGTGGCGGTCCAAAAGTAGGTAAACGCGATAATCAAAAATACATAAATGAACATGTAGACCCAAGAACCGGGGGATAGATAGTTGGAGAGCTGACCCATCCATGTGCCGCGCCCGATGAATTGGCCGAGAGATCCCATGAACACAAGAAATGATGAGGCGAAGATGACCGGGATGACTCCGGCATAATTCACTTTGAGGGGGATATGCGAAGTGCCGCCCTGGACTTCATGGCGCCCCACGATGCGCCGAGCATATTGAAGCGGAATTCTTCGCTGCCCCTGAATGACAAGGATTGTCCCAATTGTAATGAGAACAAAGAGAGCGCAAAGGACTACAAGGGTCGTGAAAGTCAATTGCCCCTGTTCTTGCGATTCGAGATTCAGTTGTTGGATAATGGATCCGATCATGCTTGGGAGGGAAGATAGGATGCCGAGCGAGATGATCAAGCTAATGCCATTGCCTACTCCCTTTTCCGTGATCTGTTCGCCGATCCACATCAGGAACAAAGTCCCGGCTGTCATCGTAACCATGAGAGACAGGAAGAATAACCAAGGGATGCCAAAGATTTGCACATCGAACAGTTCAGGGACGATAATGCCAGGGGTGGCGCGGTTGATTCCGACGGCGTATTTGGCAAATAAGCCGGATTGGACAAGAGCTAAAACCAATGTGGCCAGCCTAGTCCATTTGGAAAGCTTTCTTTTACCTTGGTCGGGGCTTTCCCTGATTTCTCTCTGCAGGCTTGGAATGACCGCTATCAAAAGCTGCAGGGCGATCGTCGCGGAAATATAAGGGAAGACGCCAAGAGCCAAAACGGTCATTTTGGCAAACGCCCCTCCGGAAAAGATGTCGAAAAGCTGAAACAGGTTCTGTCCGCCGCCGGAGGCGAATTTAAAAAGGCTGATCGCAACGTCGCCGTTGATTCCCGGCACTGGAATGTAAGCGCCGACTCGGCAAGCAGCCAAAAGAACGCACGTCGTAAAAATTTTGACGCGCAGTTCTGGAATCGAAAAGATACGCCGGATCGCTTCTACCATACAGCTCTCTTTATTTTACGATCGTAAATGGGATCGCTTTGTCTTGAACTTTTTTGAGGGCTGCTTCCGAGATAGCACGAGCCTCAATGCTGACTTTTTTCGTCAGTTCGCCATTGGCCAGAATCTTGATCCCGCCGGGCAAGCGCCTCGGTATCAATCCTTTTGCGCGCAATGTCGCGAGATTGACTGTTTCGCCATCTTGATAATTTTCCTCGATCGTGGATAATCCAATCGCGCAAGACGCCTTCACAAATCGACCGCGAGTAAACCCTCGGATGGGCAATTTCCGATAAAGAGGCACTTGTCCGCCTTCGTAGCCAAAGCGCTTGCGGTAGCCTTGGCGAGCGCTATCGCCTTTGCCGCCTCGGCCGGATGTGGCTCCCCGTTTCGACCCGATGCCGCGTCCAACTCTTTGTACCTTCTTGCGAGGACGGGATGTGTCTTTCAGTTGAGATAAATCAGTCATGGGGTCTCCTTTCCCTCTGAGCAAGATACTGACTTCTATTTTGCAGTTTACGCAAAGCTTTGAAGGTCGCTTTGACCAAGTTCAAAGGGTTACTCGCTCCAAGGCTTTTCGCGATGACATCCTTCACGCCGCCGAGTTCCAATACGGATCGCACTTTCGAACCGGCTACGATCCCTGTGCCAGGTCCGGCCGGTTTCAAAAGGATGACGGCTCCATCCCATTCTACATGAACATCATGGGGAATGGTCGTTCCTTCCATCTCGATGGTGTAAATATTTTTCCGCGCAGACTCTGACCCTTTTCGGATCGCATCGGACACTTCGTTTGCCTTCGCATACCCGTAGCCCACGTGTCCTTGCCCATCTCCGACGAGGATTAAAGCAGAGAAACTGAACTTTCTCCCTCCTTTAACGACTTTCGCGCAGCGGTTGATATAAAGGACTTTTTCCTCGAACTCGGTGCCAAAATCTTCTTGGCGTTTTTTATCAAGGGTTTTTGCCATGTTCATTCCTTAGAATTGTAAACCTGCTTCACGGGCGCTTGCGGCCACCTCAGCTACGATGCCGTGAAATTTATATCGGCCGCGGTCAAAAAGGACCTCATTGACGCCGTGCTTTTTCGCAAGTTCCGCGATCTGTTTTCCGATACTTCGGGCAGAATCTTTTGATTTGCGAACCTTCTGGCCCTTGGATTGAGTTCCAATGCCAGCGAGCGTAACACCTTTATCGTCATCAATCAACTGCGCATAAATATGCACATTTGTTTTCGATACGGAAAGCCTAGGCCTCACGGCTGTGCCGTGAAGTGCTTTGCGGACTCTCATCGCCCGTTTTGCCCGAGCATTGGCGCGTCTTGACTTTGCATTATCCATATTTTTTTTCCTCAAATGAAAATTTCTTCATTTGAGGGCTCCCTTTTTTTCCTCAAATGAGATACTCATTTGAGGGCTCCTTTTTTATGGTGTTGTTTTTCCCTTGGCGGCTTTGCCTTCTTTCTTGCGGACGTACTCATTTTCATAGCGGATCCCTTTCCCTTTATAGGGTTCAGGCGGTTTGACCGCTCTTACGGCTGCCGCGAACTGTCCAACTTCCCGCTTATCGCTCCCTTTAATGACAATGAGCGTTCCTTTGTCCACAGTGACCTGTAGGGACTTAGGAATCGGAACATTCGTTGGATGCGAGAAACCTACGCTTAAGTCCAGTTTACTGCCCTGGACGTTAGCCCGATATCCTACGCCTACCATGCTAAGCCGAATTTCAAAACCAGAGGTCACGCCTTCAATGTGATTCTTTACAAGCGATCGAAAGAGTCCGTGCAACGAGTTATCCGGCATTATTTTCTCGTCTCGCTCTAAGAGAGCGGACTGGCCGTCAATTTTAATGCTTAATCCTTCCGGCAATTGGAGATTCAGCGTTCCCTTAGGTCCCTTCACCTGAAGGGCTCCCTCTTTGCTCGATTTGAGCTCTACGCCTTTTGGGATGGGGATTGGCGTCTTTCCAAGTCTCGACATAGTTTAACCTCTTACCAAATCGTACATAGGATTTCGCCGCCCACTTTCAGGTTGCGGGCTGTTTCCCCGTCAACAATCCCTTTTGGGGTCGACATGATGCAGATTCCCATGCCATTGAAGACGCGGGGAATGTCTTTATACCCTACATATCTGCGTATGCCGGACGTTGATATCCGTTTCAGGTTATGGATGACCGGCTGGCGCTCTTTGTTGTACCTTAAAAAGATGCGAACCTTAAACTGCTCTTCATTGACTAAGAAATTGTCGATAAAGCCGTGATTTCTCATCAAATCCAAAATTTTAACTTTGTTTTTGCTGAAGCTCAAATCTACATACCTGTGTTGAGCTCTCTTTGCATTGCGAATCTTCGTTAAAAGCTCTGCAATGGGATCGTTGAATGACATAGTTTTCCTTCTCTCCTACTTAAACGGAAATCCCAGCAAAGTGAGCATTTCAATACAATCTGCGTCATCTTTTGCGGAGGTGACCAAAGTCACATTCATACCTTGCGTCCTTTTAACTTTATCGAGATTGATCTCGGGAAAAATCTGCTGGTCTGCCAGGCCGAAGCTATAATTGCCCCTTCCGTCGCACTTTTTCCCAAACCCTCTAAAGTCTCGAATTCTAGGCGCAACGATGTGGCAAAAACGATCAAAGAAATCATACATTCTTTTGCCCCGAATCGTCACCATCAGTCCTACAGGCTGTTCTTCCCGCAGTTTGAAATTCGAGATCGCCTTCTTTGCGCGCGTGACGATCGGTTTTTGACCTGAAAGCAGCATGAGCTCTTCGCTATGTTCCGAAAGCGCGTTTTTATCTTTCAGCGCTTCTCCAAGCCCCATGCTGATCACAATTTTCTTTAGGGCGGGAAAAGACGTCACATTTCTTTCAGGATGCCGGGTCTTCAGCTCCGGAACGATCTCTTCCTTATATTTTTTGTACAATCTTGACATGATTCCTATTCTCTTATGCAGGTTTTTTCACAGCGCGGTAAACGGCGTCTTTAGCGCCGGCCTTATAAACAAGTTCCCGCTGCCCATCCTTCTCCTGTCGGACTCTAACCTTCAAGACATTGCCTTTGTTATCGCAAAGGACAACGTTTGATACATGGATTGGCACTTCCATCTCTACAATCCTAGCACCCTGGCTCCGTTCGGTCCTTTTCAAGTGCTTTTTCCGGATATTCACGCCTTTGATAAGGACACGGTCTTCTTCGCGACCTAATACTTCGCCCGTTTTTCCCTTATCATTGCCGGCGATTATCTTTACTTGGTCGCCTTTTCGAATCCATTTGCTCATCGCTAAATTACCTCTGGTGCCAGTGAACTGATCTTGACGAAACCGCCATCTCTCACTTCACGCGCGATCGGCCCGAAAATACGGGTGCCGCGGGGGTTGTTCTTATCGTCGATAATCACACAGCTATTGTCATAAAAGCGGAGGCAGGATCCATCGGGCCTTCGAATATAACTTTTCGTTCTAACGACGACCGCTTTTACGACCTCTCCTTTTTTCACAGCCCCTTTCGGATCCGCTTCTTTAATCGAACATACAATCGTGTCTCCGACATAAGCGTATCGCTTGCGGGAGCCTCCGAGGACTTTAAAACACCGAACACGCTTAGCCCCAGTGTTGTCGGCGACTTCAAGATCAGTTTCTTGCTGGATCATATCTTTTTCCTACATTGCCTCGACGACACGCCATCTCTTCAGTTTGGAAAGCGGTCTTGTTTCTACGATGCGTACCTTTTGACCGATCTCAAGTGAATCGCTTTCGTCGTGCGCATAACACTTCGTTGTTCGCTCAAATACTTTTTGATAGCGCGGATGGCGCATCTTGCGGGTAACTTCTACTACGATCGTCTTATCCATTTTATTTGAAATGACAATCCCAATGTTTTCCTTTCTTTTTCCGCGTCGTTTTATTTCTGTCTCCATCTTAGGCTTCCTTGACATTGGTTTGCGACCGCTGTTTCATGGTCAACATGGTTAATATTCTCGCTTTACTTTTCCGCTTTTCTTTCAATCGATGAGGTTTTTCGAGCTTTCGATTCCATGAAAGTTCATTGCGGATTACATAGATTTCGCGATCAAGCTGCGCTGCCGCTTCTTGGAGCGACTTGATCGATTGATCGTTCAGTTCTTTCTTTTTTTTCTTCGTTGCCATGGTTACACCTTCTCAACTCGATCGACGAACTTCGTACGGAGAGGGAGCTTGGCGGCCGCTAAACGGAGGGCGGTTTGAGCTTCTTCGCGAGTAACTCCTCCCACTTCGAAGAGGATCCTTCCCGGCCGGATCGTAGCTACATAGTGATCAACGGCTCCTTTTCCAGTTCCCATCCGCGTTTCCGCCGGTTTCTTGGAAACCGGTTTATCGGGGAAAATACGTATCCAAACTTGACCTTTTCTGCTAAAGGTTCGGCTAATCGTCACTCGGCACGCTTCAATCTGCTGGGCAGTGACCCAGCATCGATCAAGCGCCTGCATGCCAAAATCGCCGAATTCCACGAAATTGCCGGCCTTAGAGAGGCCTTGCATGCTGCCTTTTTGCTGCTTTCTAAATTTTGTTTTCTTCGGACCCAGCGACATAGTTAGCTCCCTACAGCGGTTTTCATTGGAGTGAGGACATCTTCGCCGCGATTGATCCAAACTTTGACGCCGATCGACCCATAGGTCGTTTCAGCCCGCCCGTGAGCATAGTCGATATCGGCGCGCAAGGTATGGAGGGGGATTCTTCCCTCTTTATACCATTCGACGCGAGCAATCTCGGCTCCGCCGATCC
>CAYTXY010000095.1:0-6550 GCA_964441355.1 uncultured bacterium | reverse complement strand
TCTAACTCTCTTTGGATACAATGATTGTAAAATGGCTCGTCCTCTTATTCACAGGGACTGATGAGCCGCGGCTGCGCGGTTTCGCGCGTCTTAAAATCGGGCCTGGATCGACGCGCACTTCCCGTATTTTCAGTTCAGCCCGTCTCGCGTCAAGTTGTGTTTCAGCATTTGCCACCGCGCTGTCGAGCGTCTTTTTCAATAAGCGTCCTCCTCTCAACTTCGAGTAGGCCAGCTGCAATGCAGCATTTTCAACGCTCAAACCGCGGATCAAACCGGCTGCATAACGAGCCTTTCGCGGAGAAATTCGCACGTATCTTGTGATCGCTTTCGCCATTTGCATAATTTATCCTCCAGCGGCAGGTGGTTGCGGCGCTGCAGAAGCTGCAGCGGTTTTCTTCGGATGCCCTTTGAATTGGCGAGTCGGAGAAAATTCTCCCAGACGATGGCCAACCATGTTTTCCGACACGTAAACGGTGATGAACTTCTTCCCGTTGTGCACATCGAATGTCTGTCCAACCATCTCTGGCAGAATCATCGATCTGCGCGACCAGGTTTTAATGGCTTTTTTTGCGCCTTCTTTTTGGCTTTTTATAACCTTTGCCATCAAGTGATGGTCCACAAAGGGGCCTTTCTTCAGCGATCTTCCCATGATGTTACCTTCGTTCCTTTACGACCCATTTTCTCGTTCGTTTCGGTGAACGGGTCCTATAACCTTTTGCGAACTGCCCCCATGGCGACTGAGGATGATTTCCCTTGCCTCGGCCCTCGCCGCCGCCGTGCGGGTGATCGACAGGGTTCATATGCACGCCGCGGACAGTCGGCCGAATTCCCATCCAACGAGAACGGCCGGCTTTACCCACAACCCGCAGATTGTGTTCCGCATTTGAAACCGCTCCAAAGGTAGCGCGGCAATTTTCGTTGATCAAGCGAACTTCTCCCGAAGGCATCTTCACAGTTGCATAGCCGTTGCTCCGAGCCAAGAGCTGTGCCGAAAGACCGGCAGACCGAACTAACTTTGCGCCGCGCCCTGGAACCAACTCAAGATTATGGATAACGGATCCGAGAGGCATGAATCTCAATTTCATACACGACCCGATTTGGAAAGGGGGCTCGTCGCTTGTAGAGACCACGTCCCCAACCTTGATCCCTTGGGGAGCTAGGATATACCGCTTTTCTCCGTCGCGGTAGTGGAGCAGGGCAATGAGGGCCGAACGATTGGGGTCGTACTCAACCGAAGCGATTTTCGCTGGGATATTTTCTTTATCGCGCTTGAAATCGATGACGCGGAACATTCTCTTGTGCCCTCCGCCTTGATGGCGGACGGTAATGTGCCCGTGATGATTGCGGCCGCTTCCTCGTTTTTTCGCAACAAGAAGGGCTTTCGGGGCTGGCTTGTCCGATGGATCAAGCTCCAAGTGGATAGGTAGGACCAGCTTCCGCTGCCCAGGAGTTACAGGTCGAAAAGTCTTCGGCATAATCGTATTCCTTACACTGTCTCATCAATTGCATCGCCAGGCCGGAACGTGACGATCGCTTTCTTAAATCCCGCAGTCTTGCCAAGGTAGCCCCTAACACGGCGCGGTTTAGGGCCGACATTCACTGTATTGACCGCAGTCACTTTTACTTTTTTGTCGGCGTAAATTTGCTCAACCGCCCAAGCGATTTGAGTTTTGTTTGCCTTTGGATTCACATTGAAGACCGCTTTTGGCGAATTGCATTTGGCCAATGACGGGTTGCTCTTCGCGTGCTGGAGATTTTCCAGCACTCGGCTTTTTTCAGTGACACGCCGAGATTTAATAATGTCGTACGGGTTATTCATTTGGATGCTCCCAAAATCGAGAGGAATTGATCAAGCGCCGATTCCAGAACTATCAGATGCTGGCAGCGCGCAAGGGCATAGCCATTGACTTGAGAGACTGCGGCATAATCTTTTTTCGGAATATTCCGGAGGCTCTTAATGAAGTTGACATGGTTTTGCTTGGCAAGTTTTTTGCCCTTTTCTTTAACAGTTTCTGCGCCTGTCCCTGTTTTGGGCCCTTCTCCCAATACCAAAATGCGCTGAGGTCCAAGTTCAATCTTGTCTAGGAAGGCCGCGACTGTTTTGGTCTTTGGAGCTTTCATGGTATCTTTTTGAAGAACATGAATGCGATTCGCCTTGATTTTCTCCGCAATCAGAGCCGCTATCGCCGCGTGGCGCTCTTTCTTATTGATGCGGACATGGAGGTCGAATTTTGGACGGGGGCCGAATACAATTCCGCCGCCTTTATAGTGAGGAGCCGCTAAGTCCCCTTGACGGGACCGGCCGCCTCCCTTTTGGGGGTGCGGTTTTTTACCCGTTCGGTTGATCTCCGCGCGCGTCTTCGTGCTTGCCGACCATTGCCGCGCGTTATTTCGGATCGCGACAAGATAATCTTTTACCGACTGAGGATGGGCTTTTACTTCTAAGAGAGCGTCATCTACTTGAACCGAACCGGTCTCTTTTCCAGTAAGATCGTACTTTTTCAGCGTTGCCATGTCACTTTCCCTTCTTCTTTTTCTTTTCCGACTCACGGATGAAGACGGTGCCGCTGCGCGCCCCAGGAACTGCCCCTTCCACAAGGAGATGGTTTCCTTTGATCGCCACAACTCGCAAGTTTTGCACAGTCTGCCTGTCGCCGCCCATGCGAGACGCCCGCTTTCCTCCCGGAAAGCAGCGGCCTGGGGTGGTTCGCATACCCGTTGACCCCATATGTCTGTGGAATCCAGAACCATGCGCGCCTGGACCGCCAGACATTTTATGGAGCTTGATGACGCCCTGGAAGCCCTTTCCCTTTGTGACCCCCTCAATGTCGACATAAGCGACGCCCGCAAAGAGGCTAGCATCGATTTTTTGACCTATCTGAAAGGCATCGACGTTTTCTATTCTCGATTCGTGGACGACTCGGCAAGGCTCGACTTGTACTTTTGCGAATTGCCCCTTCTGAGGCTTCGGCATTCTTTTAGCTTTCGACTCAGAAAGCGGCTGGCCCGCTAACTGCAGCCCGTTGTAACCATGCGTTTCTTTCCGCTTGATCTGAAGAACGGTATTAGGCTCGGCCAAGATTACCGTGCAGACCACGAGCTTCCCTTCTTGATCGAAGACTTGAGCCATTCCTTTCTTTTGGCCTATCAACGTCAGCGACATAGTATTTCCTATTCCCTTTGATGCCTTCTCTTGTCATGCCCTGCGCGAGAACGTTAGGATCCGAATCGAGCGATTCAACTCAATTTTATCCTTCCGTCCCTCAGACTGAAGCCGTTGCGTCAGCTTTTGCCGCCGCACCCTTCATAGTCAGTGATCGCGCTTAACCCTGGGCGCTAGACCTAGGGTGGCATGCGAGAGTGAGGAATCGTTCGTTGGAACGATGTTTTTAATACTGGCTCAAGATCATAGAACAAAGGCTGATTTTCAATCAAGTGCTAGCCTTGAGAGCCCCTTGCCACGCCCTGATTTGCGTCTTGGAGCTCTTGCTGTTCCTTTTTGGGCACATGGACAATTTCGCCATTTTTAAGGAGGCGGCGCTTTTTAAAAAATTGGAGGTTGGCATTCCCGCCGCACTCAATTTTTGTCTTGAGGTCGCAAATACGGCTGCCTGGCGGCAGCCTGAGTTCGATCGGAACGGCTACCGCCCCCTCGATCCGGACCGAAATTTCAGCCAAGCGAGGGATTAACAGCTCCATAGCCTTTTCTACTGGGCTGTCGAGATCGATTCCCGTTAGATCTGCAAAACGTTTGGGGCGGCTTTTTTTGATGAGATCACCGAGTCGCGTGCCTGGAAGGGCGGAAAAGGCGCATGGATGGGCCACCTCGCCTGAGATGACGATCTCTACAGGCTCTACAGGGCTGAGCGCTTGGCTTGCGCAGGCCGTTAACTGATTTTTTTTTCTATGTTCGTGGAATCGAGTGATCGTGAAAAGGGATGCGAGGATGAGGATAAGGCTGAAGGAAAGAATCCATTCGGAGGCTTCAAGGGATTTTTTCAAAGAAGGCTCTAGAGAAAAAAGAGACTGCGAAAAGAAGAGGCAGGGCGCGGGGCCCTGCCTCAGTGGCTTTTAGGTTGTGATCAGAGTAACGCTTCTGTTGTCTAAGAAGTTGATTGGCTTGAAGGGCATGGTGTCTTCATACATCTTCCGCATCGAGCCGAATACAGTCGAGGCTAGCGAACATGCAGCCGCAGCAAGAGCGGGCATTACCGCTACTCCGGTTACAATGGCTAACATTCCGAAAACGAACGGGGCTAATGCCGCGATATCTTTCAGGGTTCCGATCATGTCCCGTCTGATCGTGTTTTTGACAGCCGATTCAATTTCTGGAGTCGCCTTGGTTACGTCGACGGTCAGCGCGCGCGTCATGTTCTCTACGTTCAGGTGCAGGCTGGCTGCGTCATGCGCTACAGTGAAGTTGGCTCCGGAAGCGAGGCAAGACGCATTGAGTTTGCTCAAGGAGGGGAACAGGCAGACTATGTTTCCAAGGCTGTAAGAGTACATCGCGGCTGCATCGGTGACTTCGCGAAAGGCCTTTTCAACTTTGTACCGCTTTTGATGTAAGCCAAGCGTTTGGTCATCCCATGCAGCAGCAGCATCTTGAGCATCGGCGATTACGCCAGGCGTCATCGTGATTGCGCGAGGAATGGTCGTCAGCCATGTCCAAGATTGGAATGATTTCTTTGCGCAGTCATCGAGATTGCGCGATGGAAGCATCCCATAATGTTCCCGAACCGCATTCACAAATTTTGGCAATCTTTCTCCCAATTGACCAAAGCGGAATAATCCTTCATCGGTTTTAAGAAAATTAAGGACTGCCATAGCAAGGCTGCTCTGGTTCGCATTCGGTTTTAATGTGATTGTCCGGTTGCCAATTGTGTGAGTGTTTGGAGTTTCTGGAATATAAATAATGGGTGTAGAAACGTTCTCCATAAATACCTCTTTTTTAGAAGACACGGGGAGTTTAGAGGGTGGGGCGGATTAATGTAAAGTGCAAAAGAAATTTTTAAAAATGGGGGAGAGTCCGAAAGCCTCGCAGCCATTCCGATGCGGACATGGCCTTCTTTCCTTCCGGTTGTATTTCAATGATTTGTAGAGATCCTGAGCCGCACCCAACAACCCCGTCGTGAGTCGCTACGATGCCGGGAGAGCCCTTCAGTTCTCGGACAATGCTGCGTAAAATTTTGACTCGCTTCTTTTCCCCATTGGCCGCGGATATCCAGCACCAAGCGCCAGGCCTGGGGGAAAAAGCGCGGATTTGATTATGGATATCGTCGGCCGATTTGTCCCATCGGATTTCCGCTTCTTCAGTGGCGATCTTGGGGGCGTAAGTCGCCAAAGAATGATTTTGCGGCTCCGCCGGAGGAATTCCTTTCTCGAAAAATTGCAGAACGAGGAGAAGGAGCGGTTTTGACAATTCGCAAAGTTCCGTTTCCAGTTCGCCATAGGTCATGTTGGGCAAGATCTCCACTTTAGCCGTAGCGATCACATCTCCCGCGTCGAGCTGTTTGACCATTTTTTGGATGGCGACCCCTGTCTCTTTTTCTCCATGGAGCAAGCTTCTTTGGATCGGAGCCGCCCCCCTGTATTTGGGAAGCAGGCTCGCATGGACGTTGATGCATCCTTTGGGAGGGATTTCCAAAAGAGACTGGGGCAAAATCTGGCCAAAAGCGACAACGACAAACAGATCCGCCTGGATTTGTTTCAGCTTTTCGAGAAATCCAGGCTCGGATGCCTTCTCTGGCTGAAATATGGGAAGGGTTAAGCCCCGCTCTATCAAACAAAATTTAACAGGGGATGGACTTGTTTGAAGGGATCTTCCTCTAGGTCGGTCGGGCTGGGTAACGACCGCGGCTACTTCCACTTGGGCATCCAGGAGAAAGGCGAGGATAGAGGCCGCAAAATCAGGGGTGCCGAAAAAAACGATCCTAATTTTATTCTTCGAGATAAACTTCTTCTTCTTCGACATGATTTCCTTTCGCGACGCCTTCCAACCCGAGAATTCCCCGTTTAGAGGTTTTGCAAAATTCAATCCAATGAGCGATTTCCTCTAATGGCTCTACATTTTTTTCGATTTCTGCGAGAGCTTCTTCTAGATGAAGGCCCGACCGGTAGGTGATTTTGAAAGCTTTGCTGATCGCTTTGCGGACTTCCAGGGGAAACTGGTTCCTTTTCAACCCTATGATGTTGATGCCTCCGAACTTATAGGGGAATCCTCCGCCGACCGTATAGGGAGGGACATCTCGAAGCACGCCGCTGAATCCTCCGACCATCGCATAGCGGCCGATCCGGGAAAACTGATGGACGGGAGTCATCCCGCCGATGCGGACGCAATCTTCAACGGTTACATGTCCTGCAAGCATCGCGCAATTGGACATAATGACTTTGTTTCCAATTTGGCAATTATGGGCGACATGACAGTAGGCCATCAGCAGGCAATCGTCTCCAAGCCGGACCGTCGAATTCTCTTGAGTCGAGGAATTGATGGTCACATATTCGCGGATTTCACATCGCTTGCCGATCTCGACAAATGTCTTTTCTCCGCGAA
>CAYTXY010000094.1:0-6570 GCA_964441355.1 uncultured bacterium | reverse complement strand
ATACTACCCCTATATTGTTATTTTTATCTGTTTATTAAAATATTATACAAAAAACATAAATATAATTAAAGTAAAAGAATTTGTTATATATTTTTATTAACAACTCATTAGATGAAATTTTATTTAACAGATTTTAAAGCAGCGAAACTTCATGTCCTAATGGAGGACAGGCGCCTAGAGACAAATATCTCCATGGGAAACCCATTGAATATAGGGATTTTATTGTAAAAAAACTATTTAATAAAATCCGCATTTAAGCTAAAATAGATCCGATATAAACAAAAAAGTATAAATAAACGGAAAAAATAACGGGATTTGGTTATGCAACTCGTCTTAATTATTAAAAACGGCGGCTACCTGAAGCCCTTTTCAATCCATAGAGGCAGCTCCGTGGCCTGCACCTTCAGCGATGCCCTAGAAAACCACCCTTTTTTCCCTAAACAAACCCTGAAAAAAAAGCGCAACAAACGTCAACTTACTATCCCTAAATAACTTAAGGAATTGGCAATCATCCTAAAAGACTGCCAATTTCATTGACTTTTTCCTACTTCTCTGTTAGAATGAAATAAAAGAAGGACGGAATTATGAAGATTACTTCCAAGGTTTTAACCATACCTCCTTATATATCAACAACTTGGGAAAATATCTCTTCCCTTCACGTTAAAGAAGAATTGGGAACTTATCGCCTGATCGTCCTATTAAAAGACGGGCCGCAAGTGGAAATCCCGAACCTCGACCGAGGGGCGATCGATGCCATTTTCAATGCGCACGCCCAATTTACCGAAGAGAGCGCGCTCGAAACTCATGCAAGGAAAGTTGTGGAAGACTCGCCGATCAGTTTCACCCTCCCTCTGAAAGCCGATGCCGATGGAAACGTGATCGAGGCTTTCGGTCCCACGACGCAGCATAATCCCGACCAGGCCGATCTGCCGCCCCTGCCGCCAAACGTCCTCAAAAAAATCGGCGCGATAGCATCCGCCTTCGGAGTCGAGTCTCTTCCAAGTCTTCCCAAAGCCGAGCCCGGATGCAACTGCATCTACTGCCAAGTCATGAATGCGGTACAGGGAGCAGACGCCGTGGAAGAAGAAATCTCGGAAGAAGATCTCAAATTCCGGGATTGGGAAGTACAGAAGACGGCCGATAAGCTGTATATCGTGAAAAACCCGATCGACCTGAATGAGCACTACAGTGTTTTTCTCGGCGAGCCCATCGGGTGCACCTGCGGCAGCAAGAATTGCGAGCACGTCCGCGCCGTCTTGAACACTTAAATCAATCATTAAAGAACTCATAGACCCCAGCGGTCTATGTGGTGAAATTACATCCTAATTTTAATGAGGCCGCCCCAGCCTTCCACATTCCTGTTTGTGGAAAAATGAGAGGAGTGGGTAGTATTCTCTTTGGATCGATCCAAGGAGTTAGGTCATGTCTCGGGTTTGTTTCGCTCTTCTCTTGTTCGCATCAGCGCTTGCAGCAGCGCCTCAAAAAGAACAGCCCGCTCCCCCGGTCAAAAAAAACGAAACCTTCAAGCCCTTCACTGGAAAGGTCGCCGCCAATAAAGTCCGCCTCCGAGTCAAGCCTGATCTCGAAAGCCACATTTTGCGGCAGATCAATAAGAACGATCTCTTGCTGATCGTTGGCGAAGATAGCGATTTCTACGCCGTCGAAGCGCCGAAAGATGCGAAAGCCTATGTCTTCCGCAGCTATATCCTCGATGGCCGCGTCGAGGCCAACCGGGTCAATGTGCGTCTCGAACCTCATGCCGACGCTCCCATCATCGGCCAGTTGCAAGCGGGCGAGGCTGTCAAAGGGGAGATCTGTCCCATGAACCATAAATGGCTCGAGATCCCTGCTCCTAAATCGACAAGGTTTTACGTTTCGAAAGAATATGTGGTCCATGCAGGCGGGCCTGAATTCCTGGCCGCGATGGAGAAAAGGAAGACCCAGGTCGAGGAGCTTCTCAATGCAGCGTTTCTCTTGGCCGAAACGGAATGCAAGAAGAGCTTCGAAGAGATGTCCCCCCAGCCCGTCATCGAAAAGTTTCATGCGATCCTTCATAACTTCTCCGACTTTCCCGCATCGGTTGCCACAGCGAAAGAGGCGCTCGCGCTTTTGAAAGAAACTTACCTCAATAAGAAGATCGCTTATCTCGAATCTAAAGCGGAGCTCTCGCCGACTGCAAAAGCGGAGCTGCTCGCGAAACACAAGGCTGAAAGCGCCGAATTCTTTACCGACGCTCCGGTCAACATCGATCAAAACCTCTGGACCAAACGTTCAAAAAAACAAAGCGGCAGCCTCCGGGTTTGGGATGCCCTCGAAGAGTCGCTCTACTTGAGCTGGACCGCTTTCCATACCGGAAAAAAAATCGACGATTTTTATTCGGAGCAAACGGCGAACGGTTCTGTCTTGAATGGGCGAATCGAACCTTACGTAGATCCTGTCAAAGATCGTCCGGGAGACTATCTCCTCTATAACAAGGATGGCCAGGTGGCATACCTTTATAGCACCCAGGTCGACTTAAACCAATATATCGGAAAAGACGTGACGATCCTGGGAAGCCCAAGACCCAACAACCACTTTGCTTTCCCAGCCTATTTTGTCTTAGGCGTCGAGTAGGTTTTTTGGAGCTGCGCGAATGGGCCATCGGGATTTTATCCGGGGCCACCCTCGAAGAGAAGCTTTTCTGTCCGCCTGTTTTGACCGATGACGCTCCCGGCCAGCCTCTCTTTTTCAATGAGCCGACCCGCCCTGCTCATATGGGGTTCAATCGGCGCAAGAAAGAGGAAAAACTCCCTCACTTCCAGACGCATGGAAAGGAAGAGAACCGCGCGGTTTGCCTGCATCGGTTCGCTGGCCATGAGCTTCTGGCCGTCGAGATCATGGCCCATGCCCTGACCGCCTTCCCCGACGCGCCTCGAGGCTTTAGAAAAGGCGTTGCCAATACTTTGAAAGAAGAACAAGGGCATGTCAAGCTCTACTGCCAAAGAATGGAGGAGATGGGCTTAAAATTCGGCGACCTTCCCCTCTATCGCCATTTTTGGAACCATGTGCCCCATTTAACCTCCCCTATCCGCTACGTCAGCGTCATGAGCCTTACTTTTGAAATGGCCAATCTCGACTTCGCCCCCCTTTACGGCAAGTCGTTCGCCCATTTCGGCGATGCGAAAAGCGCCTCTCTCATGGCGCAAATCCTTCAGGACGAAATCCGCCACGTTTCTTTTGGATGGCGGATGCTGGAGCGGCTCTCCCCTTCCCCCGATCCCTGGGACGCATGGACCTCCAGCCTCCCTCCCCTTCTAGCGCCGAGGCGGGCCAAAGGGTTTGTGCTCATGGAAGAGAATCGGCTGAAGGCCGGCATTCCTGCGGGCTGGATAGAAAAACTGAAGAGGTGTTGAACTGAAATCTTCCCAGAGCAGCCACACCCAAAAAGGAGACGGCGTCATCGTGGGCGCTGACATGACGCAAGAGTGGCTCCTTCCCTGGTGGTGGGAATGTTATAGGAGGCACAATTCCGAGAAAATCGCCTTCATAGACTTCGGAATGTCATTGGAAATGAAAGAGTGGTGCCGGGAGCGGGGCGAGCTTATCCGGCTGCAGATCGACGAGGAACTCGTGAAAGGCGAGTCGGAGATCGATGAGGACGTAAGAGACAAATGGAACCGCTCCTTCGGAAAAGATTTTTGGGCTTCCCGGAGCGCTTGGTTTAAAAAGCCGTTTGCTTGTCTTAAAACCCCTTTTTCCCGAACCCTTTGGATCGATCTCGATTGCGAAATCCGAGGGCCCCTTCATTGTCTCTTTGCCTTTGCGGATCAGCCCCCTGGCATCGCAATGGCTCAGGAACAATGCGAACCTGAGGCCGTTCTTTATAATTCAGGGGTCATTGCATTTCGGGCAGGGCTGCAGATCATCGCCGACTGGGCGCTCTTTGGTTTAAAAAATTCGGGGAAGTTCCGCGCTGACGATGAAGCGTTTTGCAACATGATCGAGGAAAGCAAACTCACGATTTCAGAGATTCCCCCGCCCTACAATTGGAGCCGCACCCACGAAGATCATGAAAGGGCCGTCATACTGCATTGGCATGGCACTCGAGGCAAAGATATCCTCCGCAGCCGCATCCACCTCGCCAAGCTCTCCTATTTCTAAAGCTCAACAGTATCAATCTTTTAGAGACCGGGCGATCTTATCGATCTGCGCTGTTTCGGGGACCTCTTTTTCGATCCGGCCGATCTCTTTGAGCTTGCGCGCGCTGACGAGAATGCGGGTTTCGAGCGAAGCGCCGCTCTGGTTGAAGGCCTCGACTGCTTGATTCAGGTTTTTCCCCACTTTATTCCAATGTTCGCAAAAGACGGCGATCCGATCGTACAGCTCCTGCCCCAATTGGGAGATCTCACGGGCGTTCTTTGAAAGGCTCTCCTGCTTCCAGGTCAAAGCGACGGCGCGGAGGATCGCGATCAAAGTCGTCGGCGTGGCGATGAGTACATTCTGGCAGGCTCCGGTTTCGATGAGGGTTGGATCGGCTTGGAGAGCTCCGCTGTAAAATGCCTCGGCGGGAAGGTAGAGGATCACATATTCAGGGGCGCACTCGAATTGCCTCCAGTATTCTTTCGCCGAAAGGTCTTTCATATGCCGCTTCAGCGAGGCGGCGTGTTCCTGCAGCTTCTTTTTCCGCACTTCCTCGTCTCCAGCGTCGCTCGCGTCCAGGTAAGCGAGGAGTGGCGTCTTTGCGTCGATGACGATTTGCCTTTCCCCTGGAAGGCGGATGAGCAGGTCGGGCCTTAAAATCCGCCCTTCGCTTTCCACAGTTTGCTGCTCGAAAAAATCACAATGGTTCATCATCCCGGCAAGCTCGATGGCGCGCCGCAGATGGATCTGCCCCCAGCTCCCTCGCATTTGGGGAGACCGGAGAGATTGGACGAGCCGAGACATCTCCTGCCGAAGCTCTTTTTCTGCAAGGGCCATCCCTTCGAGCTGCGTAGAAAGGGCCGTGTAGGCTCCGATCCGTTTTTTTTCCAATTCCCTCTGATGTTCGTCGATCTGCTTGAGAGACTCCTTGAATGGGGCAAGCGAGGCTTCGATCGCCTTCTGGCGGCTCTCCAATTCAAGCCTTGCCCCTTCTTGGTACTTATCCAAAGAGCTCTTGGCCAAGTCCAGAAAGACCTTGGAATTGCGCTCCATAGCGTCGAAGCTGAGCGATTTGAAAGATTCGTAAAGCTCGGCCTCGGTCATCCGGAGCCGCTTTTGGATCGCAAGCCAGAGGCCGAAAAGTCCAAGGGCTAATCCTACGATCCCAAAAACAAGGGTCATTTAATTATTCTCGTCATCGGGTTCCGGTTCGAAATCTTCAAGGGTTTTCGACTTTTTCCCGGCGATCAAGCGGATGAACGATAAGATAAGGGCAAGGGCCACGTAGCTCCATATCCCCAGGGCTAAGATCACGGCGAAGAAATAGAGGATCCCATAGAGGATAAATACGGCAATGACGACGGTAAGAAATGCGAGCTGGAAGGACGGGATCCGGAAGTGGAGCATCTTCAAGCTCGGGAATTTCAGGCGGCACACCATGAGATAACCCAATGCGACCATGATGCAAGTAAGGAAAATCGCCAATTGGGGCTTAGAAAATTCGATGATATGCTGCCTAACCCAAGGTGAAAGGAAGAGTAAATTGGCGGAAACGGCAGCCATCGCGGCCGCCGGTATCGGCAAGCCGGTAAAATTTTTTTTCTGCGCCGCCGCAAGCTCGGCGTTCCCCTTCGCCTCCGTCGCTTTCACACTGAACCGGACGAGGCGCAAGACTCCGCAAAGCGAATAGATCATCGCCCCCGTAGCGCTCAGGAAAGAAAGGAGGCTTCCTTGCTCCAAGGAGAGGGTTTTCAACATCAAAACGGATGGGGCGACGCCAAAAGAGATCGCGTCCGCGAGAGAATCGAAAACGAACCCAAACTCGCTCTCCGCATGGATGGCCCTGGCAAGGGCGCCGTCGATAAAGTCTGCAAAGGCCGCTAGCAGCAAAAGAAAAGTCGAAGTCTGCACCACCTCATAGTCCCCGCTCCCCGGCTCAAGCATGGTAATCTTGAAAATCACGAAGAGCCCGCAAGCCAAGGAAAAAGCGGTAACGATGTTCGGGACAAGATAGACTCTTTTCATATTGCCTTCTACCTTTAAAAATACCATACTCGAGGCGGCGAGGAAAGAGAAAAACCTTGGCCCAGCCCCTTCCTATTTAATTCCATCTTTGTTAACTTTTAGCTCCATCCGGCTCTTGCCCTGGATGGAAAAAACTCCCTAAATATTTTCCTGGACTCGAAAACACCAACTACAATATATAGTGTGTATAAGACGCGGTAAGATACAAGATCTAGTAGGCGCGGGCAAAAAATACAAAAAACCTTAGCGGGGCGGACATGAAAAAAACTCACGATACAACGACCTCCTTTTTAGAAGAGGCGAAGGCGTTGCCGGCAGGCAAAAAAGGCGGCGGCGGCGCAAAAGAAACGGCTCATACCGTCGTCAAACGAAATGGAACCCTTGTCCCTTTCAGGCGGGAGCGGATTTACCGCGCGATCGAAGCGG
>CAYTXY010000093.1:0-6623 GCA_964441355.1 uncultured bacterium | reverse complement strand
TGGATCGGGCTTTGGGGATTTACGTTCCAACCCTCCGAATGCATCAAAATCTTGGCTCCGGCCGTTTATATCCACTGGGTTTGCCAGCAAAAAGAGATCCTGCTGATTCCCTTCTTGAAAATCGTTGGTTTCTTGGTTTTCCCTCTCGCCCTCATCCTTCTGCAACCGGACAATGGGACCGCCGCGATCATCCTTTCGACTCTTCCGGTCTTGTTTTGGCTCACTCGGGTGAAATGGATCTATTGGGCCTTGCCTCTTTCCTTGCTTACGATGGCCGGGGGAGCCGCAGCCTACCATATGCCTCATGTCAAGGGCCGCATCCAAATCTACCTTCATCCCGAACTCGATTTGAAAGGAAAAGGGCATCAGCCCCATCAAGCGAAAATCGCCGCCGGCTCAGGAGGTCTTTTTGGCAGAGGCATAGGGGAGAGTCTCCAAAAACTCAATTACTTGCCCGAGGCTCGCAACGATTATATCGCAGCCATCTACGCGGAAGAAACCGGTTTTGTGGGGATTTTGGCCATCATCGGGCTCTATATGATCTTTTCCTTTGCCGGATTTTTGGTCGCGATCCGGGCTCGCGATCCTGGAGGGTTTCTGCTCGCAAGCGTCCTCACATTTTTGATTTCAATCCAAGCATTTTTGAATTTAGGCGTCGTTTCAGCCCTTCTTCCCAGCAAAGGGATGACGCTCCCGTTCTTTTCGGCAGGCGGCACATCGCTCATCGTCAACATCGCCGCTCTTTTCATCCTGCTAGATATCGCGCGCAAACCCAAGGTATTGGAAAAAACGTGAAAAAAAAAGTGTTGATCGCTGCAGGAGGGACGGGCGGACATTTGTTTCCTGCCCAGCAGCTTGCGCAGCACTTGTTGGGGGACGCCGAACTTCTCTTTGCCGGACATAAGCTTGGGACGAGCCCCTTTTTCGAAAAGGAAAAGATACCTTTCGCTGAGATTACCGCCCATCCTTTGAAAAAAGGCTTTTTCTCAAAGACCTGCATTGGATTTTGGCAGGCCTGCAAGCTGATCCGCCAATCCAAGCCGGATGTGGTCGTCGGTTTCGGCAGCTACCATACATTCCCTGTCCTTCTGGCCGCCGCTTGTTTGCGAAAAAAGCTCGTCCTCTTCGAAGCGAATTGCAAGATTGGCAAAGTCATTCGCTGTTTTAGGCCCGTTGCCACCCAGGTCGCTTTTCAATTTCCAAATAACGGCGGGACACTCGTTTCTTGGCTTCCCTGGAAGAGCGCCTCGCCAAGGCTGCCCAAAGAAGAAGCCAAAAAACTCTATGGGCTCAATCCTGAAAAAAAAGTGATTTTGGTCTTTGGAGGCTCTCAAGGGGCCGCGTTTCTCAATGAAATGGCCCCGAAGGCGATCGCAAGGATCGAAAAATATCAAGTGATCCACTTGGCCGGCCCCGCCGAGGCGGCAATAGTCAAAGCAGCCTATGAAAAGCTCGGAATTGCCGCATGTGTCAAGCCGTTTGAAAAGGAGATGGCGCATGCTTATGCCGCAGCCGATGCGGCCCTTTGCCGAAGCGGGGCAGGGACGATCGCCGAGCTGATCCAGTTCGAGCTTCCGGCGCTACTCATCCCCTATCCTCACGCGGCAGAAAATCACCAAAGGACAAATGGGGAGTACCTGAGAGATTTGGGAGCGGCTCGGCTGATCGACCAAAATGAGGCCGATGCGGAAAAGATCGCACATTGCTTAAGCGGCCTGATCGGTGAGTTGGAAGAGAGAAAAATGCCTTTGCGAAAAGTGAAAGAGGAAGATCGGCAAAGAACCCATTTGGCCGACATCATTCGGAGGATTATTTTATGACGGAAAACATGTATCACTTCATTGGGCTTGGCGGCATCGGGATGAGCGCGCTCGCCCGGATCTTGATGCAGCAGGGCGCCGAGGTGCGAGGGACTGACGCGAAGGCAAGCGCCCTTTTAGATCAATTGGGAAAAGAAGGGGCGAAGGTCAAAGTAGGTCATGACGCAGCCTGGATCCAAAAGGGGTCGACGGTGGTTTTTTCGAGCGACATCTTGGAGAAGAATGGGGAGTTGGAAAGGGCCAAAGAACTCCGCCTGCCCCTGTTACACCGCTCGGACCTTCTCGGCCGGCTCATGGAGGGGAAAAAGCCGCTCCTGATCACGGGAACTCATGGGAAAACGACGACAGCTTCTCTTTTGGCTTGGGTTCTTTTCGACGCTGGGGTGGATCCTACTTTTGCCATCGGCGGGATTCTTTCTCAGCTCGATACGAACGGCAAAGCCGGAAAAGGCTCTTTCTTTGTAGCCGAAGCCGATGAGAGCGACGGCTCTTTCTTGAAAAGTCCCGCGTTTGGGGCGATCGTGACGAATGTCGATAACGACCACATGGGTTATTGGAAAAGCGTTGAAAATCTCGATACCGGTTTCCGCAAGTTCTTAGCGGCTGTCCAAAGCACCGATCACCTCTTTTGGTGCAAAGACGATGCGCGGCTGGAGGGCCTTAAGCCCAAAGGGTTTTCTTACGGTTTTTCTCAAGGTTCAGATCTTGTCCTCCAATCGTTTGCCCAAGATGAAAATGGGATCCGGTTCGACATTGACTTTCAGGGCAAAAAATATCGGCGTATCGAACTTCCTTTATTTGGGCGCCATAACGCGCTCAATGCCGCAGCCGTATTTGGGCTCGCCCTCCAATTGCAAGTGCCTGAAGAAGCCGTAAGGAAAGGGTTTCGAAGTTTTTGCGGGACGAAGAGGCGGCTCGAATTCAAAGGAATGGCCCATAAAGTGAAAGTCTATGACGACTACGGGCACCATCCCGTGGAGATTGCGGCGACTCTGAAGGCTTTACGGGCCAGCATCCGCGAAAGGCGCCTCGTCGTCATCTTTCAGCCCCACCGCTATACGAGGGTGCGCGATTTATTCGAAGATTTCTTGACCTGCTTTTCCGAGGCCGATGTCGTGGTGCTGACCGATATCTACAGCGCAGGGGAGACGCCTCTCGTTGGAGTGACAACGGCTGCTCTTTATTCGCGGATGAAAGAATCTCTAGGGTCAAAACTCCATTTCTTCCCGCGGCAGCATTTGGAAGTCGGAGTCGTTGAAATTTTGAGGCCGCTCGATGTCGCTTTGACGATTGGCGCAGGAGACGTCACCCAGGCTGGCCAGCCGATCTTAAATTTATGGGCTGAAAAGGCTCCGAAAATCCGTCTGGCCCTCGTTTGCGGTGGCCCCTCTGCCGAGCACGAAGTATCGATCAATTCCGCGCGGACGATTTTCAAGGCGCTCGACCCATCCGTATACGATGTGCGGTGTTTTGGAGTGACAAAACAAGGCCATTGGATCATGGGCTCCGACGCTTTCGACAGGCTGCAACGGGCCCCCAAAGGGGCCCCCGAAGACGCATCGTCTTTGGGGAAAAAAGGGGCCGGCTGCCCATCGGAGGAGCCCAAGATGCCGATCTTAGTTCTAGAGGAGCTCGCAAAGTCGGAGGTGTGCATTCCCGTCTTCCACGGGCCGCAAGGAGAAGATGGGATGACCCAGGGATTTTTTGACACATTGCATATCCCTTATGCGGGATGCGATTACCGCTCCGGCGCCCTTTGCATGCATAAAGGGTGGTCCAAGTACGCCGCTCTGATCAACAAAGTTCCAACCCCGCCCTTTTTCGAGATGGACCTCAAAGAATACCGGGAAAATCCCGAGGCTCTTTTGGAAAAAATCGAAGAGCGGCTCTTCTATCCTGTTTGGATCAAGCCTGTCCATCTCGGCTCGAGCATCGGCGTCGGCTGCGCGCGAAGTCCCTCCGAGGTCAAAAGTTTGGCAGAGGCCGCCTTTTTCTATGACGACACGATCATCGTCGAGCTGCATGTCGAAGGGAGGCAGATCGAATTCGGGGTGATCGGAAACGAGTTCATCCGAGTGGGCCCTCCTTGCGAGATTCTCAATCAAGGGGCGTTCGTAGACTATGCGGGAAAATATGGACCCTCCGCCATGCCTTATGCCATCCCTGCCCGCATCTCCGAAACTGAAGCTGAGATCGGGATCGAGCTTGCGAAAAGGATCTATGTCTCCTTTGGCTGCAAAGGCCTTGCGCGGGTCGATTTCTTCATCGATAACGACGGCTACTTCTGGTTCAACGAAATCAATCCATTTCCCGGATGCACCGATACGAGCGCTTTTCCAAAAATTTGGGCAGCGGCTGGGGTCGATATGACTGAAGTGTCTGATGATCTTGTGGCGCTCGCCTTCCATCGGATCCGCCGCCTCGCAGAAATAGGGTGCATGAGGAGATGAGCCAGGCGACGTGGACGCTGCGCCAAGCCCTTTTTTGCCTCATCGGCTCAAGCCTGGCCACCCTATCGATCAGCATCGGAGGATACGCGGCCTATATGAAGCACCATCGACAAAAGCTCCTCGATGAAAAACATAGGATCGTTTCGATTGTCCAGACGGGCCCAGAAAAAGAAGCCTTGAAAACGGCCTATCTCGCTGAAATTTTAGGCCTTTCGATAGACCGCCCTCTCTCTCTCTATGCTTTCGACTCTGGCGCGGCGGAAAAAAAACTCCGAGCTTCCCCTCTCATAAAATCTGCAATCGTCAAAAAGGTGCCGCCTGGCACAGTTTATATCGATTACGAAGTGCGTCAGCCGATCGCGATCCTTGCCGACTACAAGAACGTCGCCATCGACAGGGAGGGCTATCTTTTCCCCATCGCTCCCTATTTTTCTCCAAAAGCGATTCCGGAGATCTATTTAGGGCTCCCGCCGTTCGGCGCGGAGGCCGACTCTCAGGGCCGCATCGGCGGGCGGTGGCTTGCCCCCCTCGACGATCCGTTTGTAAAGATCGCAATGGAGGTTCTCCACTTTCTCGAAGAGACCCCTTGGCGCGAAGGATTCAGGGTAAAGCGGATCGATGTTTCGAACGCTTCGCGGCCGAGCCTTGGGCAAAGGGAGATCGTCTTATTTACGGAAGAAGAGTTTTTGATCCGAGGGATCCCTTGCAATTTTCCGAAAATCCTACGGCTTGCGCCGAAAGATTTCAAAGAGCAGCTTAGCCACTTTTTTGTCTTGCGGCGAAATATGGAAGAAGATTACCGCAAGCAGCTAGCGAAAGTCAGCCGCCCTTGCCGGTACGCCCCGAGGATCGTCGATTTACGGATCCCTCAGCTTGCCTTTGTCCAGAACCAGGAGTGATCAAAGAGGAATAAACCACAGAGATAAAACACCACAGAGGCGAGGGCTGCGGAATCGGTCGCCCTCCCAGAAAAAATGCCGCACTTCGCGGCCTCTGTGGTATCGATCTCTGTGGTTTCATATTCAGCTCTGACTTTGCGAGTCTGATCTGTCTCGAAATCCGATTCGAAGTTGCATTGAATCGACCCGTTCCCTATCCTCAAGGGAACAGGAGGCATTTTATGGAAGAGTTCATAGCCTATCTCGTCAAGAATATCGTCAATCAGCCTGAATCAGTCGATATCCGTTCCCTATTGGGGCAAAACGGCCTTCTCATCGAAATCAGGGTGGCTCCCGAAGATATCGGAAAGGTAGTGGGCCGCAAAGGGAATGTCATCCGGTCGCTAAGGACCCTCGCCATGACGATCGGCGCAAGGCTCGGCCGCCGTGTCCATCTCGAAATTATCCAGCAGTAAGGAAAATCATGGGGATCGGTTTAGGAATCGAATTGGACGAGATCGATAAAGTGATCATCCTCCGCCTTGACGGGAGCATCGACGCCGCAACTGCGCCGATCTTGGACAGGAAGATCCAAATGCTGATCGCTGACGGCCATATCCAGATCGCCCTAGATTTCTCTCACGTAGACTATTTGAGCAGCGCGGGCCTCCGCGTCCTTCTTTCGGAAACGAGGAAGCTGCATGCAAAGCAGGGGACCTTCGTCCTCTTTTCCTTGAGCGCTGAAGTGGAGGAGGTGCTCAAAATGGCGGGATTCGAAAGGATCTTGCAAATCTTCCCCACTGAAAAAGAAGCCCTTCAATTCAAGAAGTGAAAACCGCATCATCCCAGGGAGCTCTGGCTCAGAGGCCGATTCCGCTCAAGAAAAAAGTCGAACCCCTTGGGAAGAAAAGACGGATTCTCGTCATCGCAGGGCCTACCGCCTCCGGGAAAACCAAGCTCTCGTTGTCCTTGGCGCAGGCCATTGGGGGCGAGATCATTTCCGCCGATTCTGCCCAAGTCTATCGGGGGATGGATATTGGAACGGCCAAAGCGACTCCGGAAGAGCGGGCGCTCATCACCCATCACTTGATCGACATCTGCGATCTCTCCACCCCGTACAATGTCGCTGAATTCTATAAATCCGCCCAAAGCGCTTTTCATGAAATCGCAGCGAGGGAAAATGTACCCATTGTCGTCGGAGGATCGGGGTTTTACATCCATTCCCTCCTCTATGGCCCTCCCCACGGACCATCGTCCAATCCGGAGGTGCGCAAGCAGCTCGAAAAGCAGATGAAAGAGCTCGGCCCTGAGGTCCTCTACGAACGTCTCCAGCTGTTGGATCCGGAATACGCCCATACGATTACAGAGTTCGATCGGCACAAGATCATCCGCGCGCTCGAGATCATGGCGATCTCGGAGAGGCGGGTGAGCGATTTTCCGAAACCCGGAAAGCTGCAAAACGAAGATTGGGACTT
>CAYTXY010000092.1:0-6670 GCA_964441355.1 uncultured bacterium | reverse complement strand
GGATCATCTCGAAGCCGATCGCCCAATTTTTCACTTCGCCGCCTGCCGTTTCTACAAACCGCAGCGCGTTTTCAAGATTGTCGATCGCGGGGAGAAACTCGCCGATCGCATTCTCAATGCTGAAGCGGGCCATCTCATGGCGCTCTTTCTGCATCCGCTTGCGCATGTTCTCCATCTCGGCAAGCGCGCGGAGGTATTTGTCTTTCCAGTCCGCCGTCTCTTCGGCGGCGCAAGGTTGTTCTGTGTTTTGTTCTTCTGTCATTTTTTTTCCAGTAAGATTGAAGTTTTGGCGATCTCGCCCGCCGCTTTAGGCTGGCGGAAAGTGATCTTATATTTGTAAATGCTCTCGGTGAGCGCGCGGCTTAAAATATCGCTAAAAAGGCGGCTTAGCCCGATGAGGTTCCGATAGGGGATTCTCGTTGGGCCAAGAAGCGCGATCGCACCGGCGATGGTCTGGTTGATCCGGTAGGGGATGGCAAGGACCGCGCATTCGGATCCGGGAGGGATGGAGGGGCAAAGGTCATCGCCGATCCAAACTACGAGCTCGTTTTTCTTACAACATTCCCGAAGGAGGCTCCGCATCTGGGGCTCGTCTTCCAAGAGAGAGAGGCTATGAGCCAGGGCGGCGGCATCGTTGAATTCAGGATAGCTAAGGAGTTTCGAAAGGCCGGTCCGCAAGATTTCCTCATGGGAGAAGTTCGCGGTGCCGACGACATGGCGGACCATGACTTCGTTGTAAATCCTCTGGGCGAGTTTCGCCTCGGCTTCATCGCGGAAAAAAGGTTTTTCTCCCTTGCTCATCCGCCAAAGGAAGTATTCTTCGGCAGACTTCAAGAAGGCGCTGCTGATGGGATAATCGAGATAGATGGACTCGGTGCGGACCAGGCCGAAATCAGTGATGACGACAGCCAAAAGTTTCGAGTCGTCGAGTTTGATGAGCCGGATATCTTGGACAAAGTCCTGGTCGAACCGGGGGGTCGATACGAACACCGCGCATTTCGTCATCTCGCTCAAAAGATCGGCCGCCCGGTTGATCAAGGTGGCGACTTCCCGGTCTTCCCTTTCGAGAGCGGCGGATAGCATCTCTTCCTGGCCTTCTTCTACATTGCCTTGGGCTTTGTAGATATCCGCATAAAGCCGGAAAGCCTTCTCGGTGGGGATGCGCCCGCCGGAGGTATGTTGCTGCTTGAGATATCCCGATTCTTCCATCTTGCTGAAGTAGTTGCGGATGGTCGCGGAACTGAGCGATTCGAACCCGCTTTCTTGCAGCGTGCTCGATCCGATGGGCTTGCCCATTTTCAGATAGAGCTCGATCAGGCCGAGAAGGACGGCTTGCTCCCGGTCGTTCTTGGGGAGCTTTTTGGAGAGGATGGCTTTGTACATGGGTTTTGTCATACTTATTTTGCATTATACCAGACTTCCTTCTTTTTTAGCAATCGCATTCGTCGATTGCTGGTTTGTTTGTGTAAGTTATTTATTTTTAGTGACTTATATTATTCTTGAAACAAACTGGGATCATCGCCCAGGGTGGGCAGGATATCTGCGATGGCAGGGCTCCAGTCGAGGCCGCGGCTATAGACGAGCCGGGAGGCGATGTAGCAGGCGATGATCGCCTTTTTGTGGATATCGGGCAGGGAAAGGATCCCTTTGAGGTGCCGTTTCCGCAAGAGGGGGGTGCAGTAGTGGATGAGGCACCGGATCAAAAAGTCATTTTTGTCTTGGGAGAGTTCCAAAGGCTCCAGGTATTCGAGGAGCTGATACTTATAGTGGTTGATCCGCTCTGAGATTTTATCTGAGATATCGCTGAGCGACCCGTTCGTGTTTTTATAGGTGGTGAGGAGGAGCCTTGCTTCATTCAAAGCGGCTCTCCGGATCACTTCGAGGATCTCTTTCACGTATTCGTTTTTCTCTTTCAAAAAGTCTTCTTCCGACATGCAAAGGCCTGCCAGCACCTCGAACGATGAGGTGATGACGCCTCCTTTGTTGCAGGAGCTGTCTTTGAGGACAACGCACCCTAATTTCTCGAGAGCGTGGCGCGCTCCTGGAGTGAGGTAGAGGTTCGCCCCTTCCACGATCGCTTTTGAAGTGGGCTTGCCTTGCGGATCCAAATAGGTGCGGAAATTCGACTCGTTCAAGGTCCTCGGCCTTCCGCCCCCTGGAATAAAGACATCGGCGACGACCGCGTGGACGTTGTTGCGGTAGAGGAGGTTCATTTCGCTCCCCGAGAGCCATTCTTCGACGAGAGTCCCACCTTTTTTTCGCCAAAGGAGTGTGGCTGTCGCAAAGGCGCTCTCTTCCCGTTTTGTCCTAAGGTCGAGGAGAAATCCTCCTTCGGAGAGCTTTTCGGGCGGGAAGTGGCGGATCGGGAGCGATTTATGGAAAAGCTCCGCCATTTCCTTCAAATCGAGGCCGATCGGATCGTAGATGGTCCCGGAGACATCGGTCAATGCGATCAGCTTGGCCGTGTCAGGATAGAACTTGTTGAGGTTGAGGATTTCGTTCCCCGCGACATCTCCATCCTGGCCGCCGGAGATCTTGATGGTAAAGGCGTTTTTTTTGGGGTCGATCCCTAGAAATTTGAGGGTCTCTTCCAGATAGACGTTGACCCCATAGGAGGTGACGCCATATTGCTTATGGTTGATGCCGGCTCCTGGCTTGCTGCTAATAAAAGAGCGGCCTGGCTTATAGTTGCAGTGCACCGCGAAGTCGGCGATCCAGACGATCATCTCGTTGGAAATATTTTCGTCGGGGCCAAGGTAAATGTATTCGGGCTTCTTCCAGTAATCGACGACCGATTTGGCCCGGAGCGTTCCATCTTCTTCGCAGTTGATGAGGGTCATGAAGCTGTCGATGAAGCAGCGCTGCGAGCTATTGATATAGGCTTGCCTTTGACCCTGCCTGTAGGCGAGGATTTTTTCTTCGATGGTTTTCGAATCGATCCCGTCGTCTTCCATTTCTTTCCGAAAAACCTCCTCTTCGATGGAAAAGACGTCCATGGGTTTTAAAAGAATCGCCGTTTTCGCCCCGCCTTCCGGAATGTCTTTGTTTTTCTTTTGCTGGGTATAGGAGAGATTATAAGCTTCGGAAAAGACGTTGTTCCTATCTTGGACGAATTGCTCGCGCCGCTCTGGCAGGATCGTCCTTACACCGCCTCTTGCCAGGTCTTTGAACCGGATATTGAAACCGATGAAATGCATGCCGCGGATAAAAAAGATCCCGAAGGGCAGCTCGGGGAATTTATCCTTTCTCTCGTAAGGAACGTGGTCGAGATAAATGGGATCGAGGCGGAAACTAAAGCTCGTCTTGTTGTGTCTATAAAAGTTCGTTTTGAGGATGCAGTCGATGAATTGCACCCCTTGCCGCAAGATGTTCTTGCGCCTGAGGTCATTGACCGCCTGCCCGGTGTCGAGCCTTTCGATGAGATCCACGACCTCCTCTCTTTCTTTTTGGAACCGGGCCTCGTCTTTCCTTTCTGGGTCGAACTTGGAGGCGAACGCCTTGCAAAGCCTGACGGTCAGCTCAGGGTGGCGGCAAAAACCGTCGACGATATGTTCGAGCGAATAGAGATTCGGATCGGCGTGGACGAGGACTTGGTGGACAAAGCTAATGAAATTGCGGACAAGATGCCCCTCGTTGCCTGTTAAAAGTTTCGTTTGGACGAGCGCGGTGCCGACCGGATCGTCGATCTCGAAGAATTTCGTGAGGGCGATTTCCCTTAGGAAATCGTCGATATCGGCCTCTTCCCAGGCCGCTCTCCCATGCAAACCGTGCAGCCCGAGCGACAAAATCAAAACATTTTCGGTGCTATACGGATCGACATAGGTCGCAACGACTTTTTGGATGGCAAGCTGGTGGGCATGGATGATTTTCGCGAGCCGATAGAGAAATCCCGCTTTCGGGACGCTCCGCCAAGCGAGCACCATCTGGAGAGACGGCGCCTCTTTGCTTTCCCAATCGACATTGCGGCGCACTTCGTATTGGCACTGGTCGCGGTCTTTGGCCCGGAAGAACATCTCGAGGACCATCTTCAGCCGATCTTCTGTCATGGAGCGGAGGAAGCGGGGCGTGAGTCCATGGAGAAGCGTCTCGAACTCGTCCGTCCTGAGATCGCTTTTTTTTTCTTTCGTAAGCTCCAATAGTTTCGCCTTCGTTTCCGGCGATAATTTCTCATCGCGGTCGGGATCGCGGAAATAGACCAAGGCGATGCGGAGATTTCCTTTTTTTTCTCCGGGCGGCGGCTCGTTCGACAGAAACGCCCTGTAGTAGCGGATGGCAAATTGGGAATAACTCTTTAGGATTTTTAAGTCGGCGTCAGGGCCGTCCATGCAAGTGGAGATGGCCATTTGTTTCAAGTGAATGTGGGAAAAGCGGTCTTGGAGATGAAAGCTCAAAAGGTTGCGGGCAATCAGGATCCGCAACTTCGGGTCGACCTCGTCCAAAAAGCTTGCCGGCATGTGCTCTTCGAGCCAGCGGTAAGCGCGCTCGAATTCGCCCGATTCCGCAGCGATCGCCTTCTTCAAATCATCTGAGGAGAGCGGAGGATACTTGGGCTGCTCCATATAGGATTGCTATACAGGCAGGAAAATTCACTTTCAAGTAAAAGCTGTTAATTTTCAATTTTTGAGAGGCTCTTCCAACTGATCACATGGCTTGTCTGCCGCTTTTGATCTTCGGCGCCGCCATAGACCACATAGCCAGTTGAGGGAGGAATATTCGCTAGATCGCAGAAACGGAGAATGGCATCGAAAAAATCAGAATGAATGGTTTCGCCTGATTTGATTTCGATGGGAATCAGGTGGCCCCCTTTTTCCAAAAGGCAATCGATCTCTAAGCCGGTTTTGTCTCGCCAAAAATAGAGATTCGAATTCTTGCCCGCATTGAAACGCTGTTTCATGAGATTGACTAAAATCATCGATTCGAAGAGGCCGCCTCTTAGGTAGTGTTGAACCAGGGTTTCTGCCGATTTAATGCCGAGGAGGTGAGAAGCGAGGCCCGGGTCATAAAAATAAAGTTTCGGAGATTTTACCAATCTTTTACTGAAATTCTTGTGATGTGGATAAAGAAGAAAGACGACATAACTAGCCTCTAGAATAGAGATCCAGGCGCGCGCGGTATTGACTGAGATGCCGCAATCGCTAGAGAGGGAGGTCAAATTCAATATTTGTCCAATTCTTCCGGCACAGAGTTTAATGAACTTTTGAAAAAGACTCAGGTCGCTGATATTTCTAACTTGCCTAGCGTCGCGTTCTACATAGGTTTGAATGTATCCTTTATAACAATCTTGGGGATCGATTTTTTTGGCATAGATAGAGGGATAGAACCCTTGATAAAGAACGGTAAATAGATCAGATGGCAATCGGTGGGCGAGCGTTAATTCTTCAATGGATAGGGGAAGCAGAGTTTGAATGGCAATCCTGCCAGCTAGCGTTTGACTGATGTGCTGGTTCAGAAGAATGTTTTGGGAGCCGGTGAGGATGTAAAATCCTTCTCTTTTTTCTTTGTCTACTCGGACTTGCAGATAGGAAAAAAGATCGGGGGCATTTTGGATTTCATCGAAAATGACGCCGTCTTTTCCAGATCTCTCTGCGTAGTTCTCAAGAAAGCCTTTGGGGTCCTCATTCGCAAACTGCCGGATGTCCAGCTTTTCCAAGTTGACATATTCATAGGTGGGAAAAGCCTCACGGGAGAGGGTGGTCTTACCAGATTGCCGGGGCCCTAAGAGGGCAATGACCGGAAATTGGGTTTTTAGAAGCGAAAGTTTCTTTTTTAACTCTCTCTGAATGAACATCTTGTGCCTTTTGGGACAATTATGCATTTAAAATGCATATTTGTCCATGCATTTGTGAGGAATCCGAGAATAATATTTAAAAATAATATGAAGTGTTGTATAATTCTTGTCTTGTGCAATGTTTAAAATTGAGGATTAAAAATAATGTCAGTTCAAAATTATAATATATTGAGTGACGTAGCTTCGGGATTTAAATACATTCCCTATGCTCTCGCCGCACAAGCTGCAAGCGTAGGTGTTGCCGTGCTTGGAAATTGGACTAACTTGGAGACAATTAAAAATGCTTTAATCCCAGAAAATTGTGGAGTGGTGCAAAGGGCTCTAGCTGAGGCTCCAGAGATCACGGCCTTTGCAGTATCTCTCGGTCCTGTTCTAGAAGAATTTAAACGCAGGAATCTTCAAGTTTATATGTTAACCAGCGTGCCCCGAATCTTTTTCAACTTGTTCGGAAAGGGTCATTGGGTGGACTCTAAAATTGCAATACTTGCAAGAACCGCGGTAACAGCCATGTTCTTTTCTGAGTGGCATTCAGTTTGGAGGGAAATAGTTTCTACAGGAGAAGAAGTAATGAATTTCAAGTATGCCCATACGTTTGGGCTGGGGCTGGTTACTGCCGCGCTCCAAGAAAAAACGGGAAGCATGTGGCCGTCTGTTGGAGTCCATGCCGCTTCGAATGCCATCGGTTTTGCGCCCCCTTTGCTTTATTGTGCAACAAAATCTAGCGATCCAAAATCATCCGAATCAGCATGAAGCCCCCGCTTCGCTGCAGATGACAGATTCATGCCTCAACGGACCGGTTAGCAAGCAGCCGCAAGCTGTTCAAGCCTAGCCTACGAGGACGGTTCCTCCTTCGTGGAGGATGACGGCGGCCCAGAGAGGGAC
>CAYTXY010000091.1:0-6678 GCA_964441355.1 uncultured bacterium | reverse complement strand
AGATTAAGGCACTTGGGACAATAAAATCAATCCTTTTCAAGCCAAACTATTTTTGACGGTATACGATCCGCGCTTTCGTCAAATCATAAGGCGACATCTCGACCGTTACGGCGTCACCTGCATAGACCCGGATATTCCGCATCCGCATCTTCCCGCTCAAGTGAGCGATGACTCTCATCCCATTCTCAAGGACAACGCTAAAATTCATGTTGGGCAATAGCTCTTCGACTTTACCCTCCATCTTGATCGTTTCTTCTTTCGACATAGAATATTTTACTCGGAAATGCTTACAATCAAACAGGATTTCGGCTATGTTGTCAAACACTAAATGGTTATGAGCGGAACTTTTCTAGAAAAATCTAATGCGGTTAAAAAATTCTTCCCTCCGTTTCTCTCGCCGGAGGACCGCTACAAGGTGTTGATCGACCTAGGGCGGAGCTTACCGCCGCTGCCCCCCGCTCTCATGGTCCCAGAAAATCTCGTTTCCGGCTGCCAAAGCAACCTGTACCTCGCCGCTCGGTTTACCGATGGCTTGGTCTTTTTCGAAGCGGGCTCGGATGCCCTGATCTCCGCTGGGCTCGCAGCCCTCCTCATCAAGGTATATAGCGGCGAGGCTCCCGAGACGATCCTCAAAGAGCCTCCCCGCTTCCTGAGCGACCTACGGATCGCAGCTTCTCTTTCCGCCAATCGCTCTAACGGACTTGCCCACATTCATTTGCGCATGAAGCAAGAAGCTCTAAAATTTTTAGTGGCCTTAAATATTTCTTGATTAGGATCTTACTCCCCATTCGTGTATTCTTTTGGGCGAAAAAGGAAACTTATGTCGATTGCAGGTCCTTCTGGCTCCACATCGTTGAGCCGCTACGTCACGGAAATTCCTCAAAAAATTGCGCATGAGCAGGAGCGCAAAGCGGCTCTTTACAGCCTGGCTTCCAAAGTCTGCCTCATCGCATTTCTTGCGATCGCGGCAGCCGTCCTGGCCATTTCTATCGGCGCTCTTCCCCCTCTCTCTGCCGCCATCACCCTCCCCTTACTCCTCAGCACTCTCATTTTCATAGAGGGCGGTCAAAGATTCCTGATGAAGTCGCTGGAGTGTTCAGATGCGGCCGCGCAAGCTAAAGCCAAAGCCCAGGAGCTTGCCCTCATCCGGCATTGGACAAGGCATGAGATCTTGGCATTTTTCCAAAAACACCATCTTTCTGTAGAGAAGCTTCCGCTGGAGTTGCTGCGGCAGGCGAACCCTGCTCCTCTAAGCGCCCTTTTACCTGCGATCGCCACCTACAATTATTTATGCCATAAAGCGGAAAAACACTTTAAAGAACACGAAAATAATCTGTATAATAAGATTGACGATCCAACGCTCCGCCATGCAGCGCGCCGGATCGGCTGGAAAAAATTGGAGTTCGAAGCGATCCCTGCGGCGCTCCAAGCTGCCCTTGTTTTACAGACGATCTCGCAACCTACCCTACAACTGAAACTGGCTGATCTTGGCGCCTGCACCCCGAAAGAATTCGATGAGCGGCGCTTCGACCAGCTCCTGGAGGGGGCTGACGCTTATTTTGTGTTCAAGGATCAAGCCCGCGCGCCCCTCACATTCACTGCCCTGCAAGAGATGGTCTCAAAGCAGAACTTCGATGGACTCAGGGTCAAATTGTTCTAGATAAGAGCGTGGATCTCATCCTGCTCCCCGCCGGTCACAACGACCCGGCCATCTTGATGGACATATACGTCGGATTCGAGGCGGATGCCGAATTCATTAGGGAGATAGATGCCCGGTTCGACCGAAAAACAAGTCCCGGGCAAAATGGGCCGGTCATCGTGCATCTCCAGGTTGTCTAAAGAAGCGCCGCTCCCGTGCAGTTGGATCTCGATGTTATGGCCGGTCCTGTGGAGAAAATAGTCCCCGAAGCCCGCCTCGTTGATGACTTTCCTCGCCGCGTCGTCCACTTCGAATCCAAAGACCCTTTTTTTCTCATCAAACCGCCGCTTCACGAGATCGATTCCGGCTCTTTGGGCAAGGCGGACGGCATCGAACACCTGTTTTTGCCGTTCGGTCGGGCGCTCATCAGCGACTGCGACTCTCGTAATATCCCCGAATACTGCCCCTACCCCCTTTTCTTTCGCCCATAAATCGATCAGGAGAAAATCCCCCCTCCGAACCAGGCTCGACCCCTTCTCTGGAGTTTCGAAATGGGGATCGGCGCTATGGGCGTTGACTGCGACGATCGGAGGGTGATCGGTCATCAAATGGAGCCGTTCGAAGTCCTCCAGGATCCGCTGCTGGATCTGCCTTTCGTCGATAGATTTGTCCTTACGTAAGCGCTCTCCGATCCACTGCCACGTCTCTTTCACGATTTTATCGAGGGCCGATGCGGCGCGGATGTGGCTCTCTCCTTGGCTAGCGTCGATCACGGCGATGAAATGAGGCAAAAACGCCCCCGAACTGACCACCTCCGGCCCAAAGGAACGGACAAGGTCGACCGTCCCTCCATCTACATAAGAAACATAAGGGTTTGCATTGAGAGGGGAATATTCCATCGCCACCCGCCGCGCGCCCGATAGGGCAGCCCCAAGAACTTTGCGGAGCGACTGCCAAGAGAGAAAAATTCTCTTTTCTCCCGGCCATCCATCTAGGATATGGGGTTCGATCGCATGGACGATCTTGAGGGGAGTGCCGCTTGCCGGGATCCAATAAAAAAAACGGCGCGACACCATCTCATGCTCTGGAATTTCGAGAAATTGGTGCGCGAGATGATTCCTCTTATGAAAATCATAGAGCAGCCAACCGTCAGCCCCCATCTCTTTGAGATATTTTCTTGCCTCAAGGATTTTTTTTTCTTTCGTCATCTATTAATGCATTGGATGAGCGCAGCCGCGGCGGCGACGCGCAAAATAGGAAAGGGTTCTCGGAAAATTCCGACAAGAAAGCTGAAAGAATGTGCGGTGCCCATCCGTCCAAGCGCTTCTAAAATATGGAGTTTCCGTTCATGGTTTGCGCCGGCATAAGCCCCTTGCAAATCGCTCAGGACTGATTCGTCGCGGCCCATCATGGCGAGCACAAGGCATGCTTGCAACCGGACATTCGGGTCGTTGTCTCTCAAGCATTCACGGACGATCGCGAGAGCTGATTCGTCTCCCTCTTGAAGGAGAGTGGCCGCAGCGACGCCGCTGATCCCCCAGCTCCTTTTCTGCAAGAAACTCTTGAGGGCATCGCTTGCTCTCGGATCTTCGACAATGGCCAAAAGCGATAGCAGATTCAGCCGGGTCATTTGGTCGATCGCTTCGGGGTAGTTGGGGATGTGGTCAACGTAGCGGACTTGGCTCGGCGCCAGGACTTGAAAGAGCGGGTTGGGACGGGTATCCCACATCCACATCCGCTTTTCTTTTTGCAAAAATTCATAGATCGCGTCGCAGCATAGGCCTGTTTCGACCCTCTGTCCTAAAAGCCCTAGGGCAAGATTGGCTTTTACATAAGGGTCGGTTGCCGTCCCGATCGTTTTCAGGGCAAGATCGGTCCCTCTTTTTCCCGTGGCTGTCAGCGCTGCAGCAGCAAGGCGCCGGTTCTCGGGGAGAGAATCGGAGAGCCACTTTTCTAAAGCTGGCCCACCTAATGCAGGATCAACGAGCATAGCAGCCCATCCTGCAGTGATCGCCACCGCAGGGTGCGGATCCGATAGAAGGTTCGCGAGCGCTTCTTTAGCCTCGCCCGGAGGGATTTCCTCCCGATAAACAAGTCCAAATGCGTTCAAAGCCGCGATCCTGACATCGGGATGAGTGTCTTGGATGAGCTTTAGAATTTCAAGCTTTGCATCCTTCAGTTTGAAATGGGCTGCGATCGAACAGGCCAAGTGGCGGATCCCCGCTCGATTGCTTGCGGCGAGCGCCTGGAATTCGGGAAGAGAAATGTCTTCGTAAATATTCACGAGCGCTTCGATTGCGATCTGACGCTCTTCGTAGGTTGCCCTTTCCGATTGGACGATCGCCTGAAGTTTGGGAGCCGAGGCTTTCATCTTCAAGGCTCCGATCGCTTTGATCACTTCGAGGCGGACGACCCATACGCGCTCTTCCTCCATCAATCTCCTGACCTCGTCTTTCAAGGGGGCATCCTGGTAAGAGCAGGACATCTGGACCGCGATGGATCGGATGATCGCGTTAGAATCGCGCATCATCTTTTGCAAAACCCCAACAGCTCGGAGATCATGGGTCAAATAGGATCCGATCAATGCCGCCAGTCTCACGCCGTTTTGGGTCGAGTCTAACCCTTTCTTCAAAATCCCCCACGAAAGCTCTTCCAGCAAATGGCGATCAACGATCAGGTCGGGATATTTGGCAGAGAGACGGTGCCATGCGTCGAGGGCTTCCTCTTCCCGTTTTCCCGCAGCCAAAGCTTCGATAAGGACCGAACCTGAGAGCCGCGAATCGGGGTATTGATTTGAGAGGCTCATAGCCTCTTGGAGAGCCGAGGCGGGGTCGTCGATCAAGAGATGGGCTTGAACTCTCCTGACCCCTTCTTCTTCGTTGCTCGCAAAAAGAGCGCCCGCGAGCAAAATGGCAAAAACGGACAGATATCTCATCACATCCTTCTTATGCCAGAAGCCCCTCATATAAGGGAAGAAGAGGACAGGATTCCATCTCTTTCGCTAATTCTTCTATATGGTTAAAAAAAATAGGAAACGAGTTACTTCAGGAAAAAATAGGACAGGTGGCGTTTTTCAAGCTCTTTCGAAGAGAAAGAGGACAAATATCGCGGTTTTTCTTTGGATATTGAGCGCAGAGAGATTGGGTTAAGTACTCAATCCGTTGGATCGTAGAGGGATATCCAAACTGTTGTCTATAATGAGCAGAACAAGGCATCGATCCTTCTTGACCGCATGTTTCAAGGAGTTTTACAAAAGAATCTCTCAATCCTCGGCCATATTTTGGAACTGTCGTTGTAATTAAGTCGGCCTCAGCTTCGAGATTCCTGGAGATTTTATCGAACTTTTCATTTGCGATTTCTCCTCTAACTGCATCACGGTTCATTTTTTCGTGATGATTGAGAAGCACGTGGCCTACTTCATGGGCGAGTATTCCACGAACTTCATCCCGAGAAAAAGGCGATGGCCATCCATTTAATGCATAAGCTGCTTCTGGGCAAATGATCAATTCGCCAGTTGGCCTGACAAAAACGCCAAATTCGAAATCATCTAATAAATCTTTTCCCTTAATAGCTAGGACTGTAAATCGATCTGGGAACTCTGCCCCCATGCTTTTGGCAACTTCTTGATATTCTTTAGTTACCTTTCTCTGCAACTGATTGACGACACCATGAGGAAGCATGCGTTTGCTAATCATTTCTTTAATGAAGGATATACTTTCACCTTGACACTCTGGCTCCCATTCTATCTCATCATCAGAAGAGATATCGGGACGATTTTGAATGCAACAGACCTCGTTCTTTATCAAATCACTAAATTTTTCATCACACCTTTGCACGACAAGCTCATAAAAAAACTTGTAGATACCGTAAATATAACTTTCGCTGACATAGCAGCCCCCATTAACAAGGGGGGCGGTGTTTTTACATAGGATTTGTGAAATTGATGTAGTAGTCATTTTATCTCAAAAATTTTTTTTGATTCATCATTTATTGTATCGTTTTAATTTTTCTCAACGCACAATAATCTCGATAATCTATGATTGTGACTACCCCATAGGGCCGAGGATGCGGCCACCGATGAGGTGGAAATGAAGGTGGAATATTGTTTGGCCGGCGTCGGGACCGTTATTGGTGAGAAGCCGATAGCCCTCGGTAATCCCCTTTTCGATTGCGATCTTCTGGGCCACTTCGATGATTTCACCGATCAAAGGGAGGTCGTGCGGCTCTACCCGCTGCAAACTCGGAATTTCTTTCTTCGGCATGATGAGGATATGGACGCGGGCGATGGGATGGATATCCTCGATCGCCAAGATCCTTTCGTTCTCGAACACTTTTTTACAAGGGATCTTCCCTTGGATGATCTTTCCGAAGACTGTCGTCATAGTCATGAGGAACCTACCTTTTCATTGCGATGTGCAATGCTTTGATTGCATCTTCCTTCGTCTCCCAGATGGAGATGAACCGCCCCTTATGGCAAAAAATAGCGCCGGAAATTCCGGAGACTTGGCGGAGCTCTTCTTCATGGAGGCCCGCCCAGCTCTCCGGCAAGGGCCTGCGGATCTGCATCCGTTCATGCAGGTGCGGAGGGATCCCGCGCAGCTTCCAATGCTTTCCGGCAGGCATGATGACAAACTCGGCCGGATGCAAATCTCCCCCCAGTTCGAAAAAATTCTCCATCCAGGGAAGAGGATGGTCGAAGATCAGGACGTTTTGCGATGCAGCCATCGCGATTTTCACGAAACCCTCGCAGTTGACCATGTAAGCAAAGCGCTTTTGGAGCCGGTCGAGGTACCCTCGAACAAAAGCGACCGCTTCGGAAAACGCCTCGTTCATGATCTCTTGAGGCGATTCGTATTCGATTGGGAGGAAATTGGAGACGACTTGGGAAAACGATGTGATCCCGGGCGGCAGGGTCACGCGGCCGTTGTCATGCGCATCGATTCCCATGATGATCATTTTGTTGAACGATTCATAGAGATGGGGCGAAATCAATACCTGATTTTTTAGATAGAGCAGGATCATCCCGGCGCTGCTCATCG
>CAYTXY010000090.1:0-6776 GCA_964441355.1 uncultured bacterium | reverse complement strand
GCACCGCTCTTTGATCCCTTGCAAAAGCTCTTCCGAAAAATGGGTGAACCCGCCGCTTTTGTCCATGGCCTTTTTCATGTCGACGATGGTGACTTTGGGAAGAGGGGCGAGGCTTGCGCGGCTCGCGATCTTGTGGAGGCGGTATTTGCCGATATCAGCGTTGTAGCGCGATTCGATAGAGGGAGTGGCGCTTCCAAGGAGAACTACTGCATTTTCCAGATGAGCACGCATGACGGCGACGTTCCGAGCATGGTAGAAGGGGGTCTCTTCGCCCTGTTTATAGGAGCTGTCGTGCTCTTCATCGACGATGATGAGGCCTAAATTTTGAGCGGGAGCGAAGATGGCCGATCTCGCCCCGACGACGATCCGGATCTCTCCGGATTTCAGCTTTTCCCAAGCGAGGCTCCGCTCTCCCAGGCTCCTTTTGTGGTGGAGGATGGCGATTTTTTCGGAAAAACGGGCGCGGAAATGGGCGATCGTCTGGGAGGTCAGGGAAATTTCGGGGACGAGGAGGATGGCGCTTTTATTTTGCCCGAGCGCGTGGGTGATGGCCTGGAGGTAGATTTCGGTTTTCCCGCTTCCGGTTACGCCGTGGATGAGATGGGCTGCAAAACGGTTTTCCGAGATCGTTTCAGAGATCGCATCAAAGCAGGTTTTTTGTTCGACATTGAGGGTTTTTGGTTTCGTTTTGAAAAATTCCTCTTCCAGGAGGATGTCTTCTTCTCGGTGAGCCTTTTTCGAAGAAAGGATCTTTTTCTTCACAAGACGGGCAATCGCGGCATCTTTTACTCCGAGTTCTTTTGAGAGATCCGCCGAAAAGCAGCTTTTCCTTTGGAGGACCGCTTCCAACACGGCCGCTTCTTCCGGCTTTTCTCTTCGAAGGGCCTCGCACATCTTCAATGCGTCGTCCCTCGCCACATTCAAAGAGACGAGGATCTGAGTTTTCGCTGTTACGCTTCTTCGGACATTTGGGGGGATGAAACATTTCAATACCCGCTGCAAAGGGGCGGCGTAGTAGCGGGACATCCAATGCGCGAGTTTCCACTGGGCGTCTGTCAATTCAGACTGGCTTGAGAGGAGGCGGATCAAAGGGCGCACGTTGGGCAGAAGAGACTCTTTTTTGATCCCCACCACCGTGGCTTTTTTCTTTGTGTTTTTCAGCGGAACCTCAACCCGCATCCCAACTTCGATCTGGGATGCCCACTCTTCCGGCACCGCGTAGTCGAGGCGCTTCGCGAGATTTTGATCCAGGAGGACCTCTACGAAAGTCTGGAACATAGGGCTTTCCAAAGAGAGCGCTTGAGAAGAGGGTCTTTGAGATAAAGCGATAGGTCTGGGAGGAGGAAGACCGGCACCTCTCCAAGCTGGCGGACGCCGGAGGCCGGGGTCTCTTTGTAGAACTGCCGCAAGTTGTGGAGCTGCCAAAGAGACGAATCGCAAATGACGATCAGCTTTAACTTGCCGACGGAGAGAAACGTTTTCCACTCTTTTTCTTTTTCGATCGGATCTCCTGCGATCAGCCGAGCTTCCCCAAAGGTAACATCGAGGGCGACTGCGATCTCGTCTAGGAGAGCCTGATGCTGGGGCAATTCTCCGCTCGAGAGGATCGAGATGGGCGCCGATTGGTTTTTCGTCTTCCAGCGGTTTGCGATTTGTTTTGCCCCCTTGTCATCGGGAACCCTATCGAGGAGCGGAAGCTCCGGGGCGATTTTTTCTAAAATGGCTCTAAATTGCGAACCGTCGCGCTTGCCGCCCTCTCGGGGCTTCTGCATGGGCTCTTCACCCCCAAAACGATCCGTTTTTGGGGACCCCGGCAGCGGCTCCTCCACTTTTGGCAATGGATCTTCTTGCACCGGCTCTTTTTCCTTGATTGGCGCTTCGATCTTGGGCGGCGGCGGGGAAGTGACCACGGGCGGGGGAGGAGGCGATGCCGCCGCCTTCGTATGCCGCAAGCGGAAATAGGCGGCGTCTTCGGGGGAGGCGAGGATGAACGGCTCTTCTTTGAGGAGAAGCGCCGCGCTTCGGATGAGCGTTAGCGCGTCGGAGATTGGGAAGGACATCCGTGAGTCTCCCATTCGAGGGCATCGAGCATCGGTTCTTGGCTCTCAAAAAAAGCGCCGAAGCCACGGCGCGTGTAGCCTTCGCAGATCATTGCGCGGAGTTCATGAGGGCCTGAGGGGAAAAAGCCGCTCAAGAGATTTTCGATCGCATGTTCGCCAAGGTAAAGGTTGAACTCTTTGCGGTGTTCGACGAGATAGAGGAGGACGTTTTCGTCGGTTCGGGATTCTTTGAGGAAAGAATGGAGGGAAGAAAAAAATGAGGCGAGGTTTTTGTGGAGCTGCTTGTAGAGCTCCGTAAATTCCGCTCCGATTTCTTCGCGAAGGGGCGCCTTTTTTTTCCAAAAGATGAGTTTCGATCTGATTTTCATGACGGCGTTTCGCATCTCTTCCAGAAGCACGAGGACAGTCTCATCGCTGACTTTCGAGCCTTGTAGCAAAATTTCGCAATAAAAGCAAAGCTTGTCGAGGGCGCCTCCCTTCTGGGCAAAGGGATTGTCCAAAGAAAAGAGGAGAAAGAGATCCAAGCGGGAAGCGATGCCGCTGAGTTCTCCCTCTGGGGCCGCGTTCTCGAGCCTCTCGACGAGCCTGCAGGAAGCGAGAAATTCCTGGAGGACGAAAAGAAGCGACAGCGACCTTGCGATCGGGGGGTCTAAATCGCGGGGAAAAGTAGGCCAAGGATGTAGGCTGCGCATGAAAAAACCAATAGACGGAGAGGTTATCACAACCCGCTTAAGCTGAAAAGAATTATTAAGACATCGCTAGGAGAAACGGAGGTTTGGAGGTGGTTCAAGGATTCATAGAAAGAAGGGCGTCGATATAGCTTTCAGCATCAAAGGGCGCTAGATCGCTCTCCTTTTCGCCAAGGCCGACCCAGCGGATGGGGATCTTCAATTCTTTCTGGATCAGGGCCGCGATGCCCCCCTTCGCCGAGCCGTCGAGCTTTGTCAGGACGATGCCGGTAATCGGCGTAAATTGATGGAAGACGCGCGCCGCGTCGAGCCCGTTTTGCCCGAGCGTCGCGTCAAGGACAAGAAGCGTTTCGTGAGGCGCCGTCTCAATCTGCTTCTGGCAGATGCGCCGCACCTTGGCAAGCTCTCCCATAAGGTCAGTCTTCGTTTGCAGCCGGCCCGCCGTATCGATCAAGACGATATCGATCGATTTTGCTTTTGCCGAAGCGATCGCGTCAAAGGCGACCGCCGAAGGGTCGCCATTGGGCTTCGTTTTCACGACGGGAACGCCGACGCGCTCTCCCCAAATTTCGAGCTGCTCGATCGCGGCGGCCCGGAACGTGTCCCCGGCTGCGATCAGGACGCTTTTGCCCTGCGATCGGTAGTGGTGGGCGAGCTTGGCCAGGGTGGTCGTCTTTCCTGACCCGTTGACCCCGACAATCAAGATCACGCGAGGAGACGTAGATAAGGCCGGTTCTTCGACGGTCGCAGGGAACACCTTCATGAGTTCCTCTTTCACGGCCCCTAAAAAAGAAGCGGGGTCGGGATTCTGTCTTGCGTGGGATCGGAGCTTTTCGACGAGCTCGGCGGACATCGAGGCCCCGAGATCGGCCTCATAAAAGAGCTTTTCGAGCTCTTGGAACATCGCATCATCGAGCTTGCGGGAGAAGAGGGCGCGGAGCTTCTGGCCGAGCGCCGATTTTATTTTTGAAAAAGGGCTAATGAGTTTTTTGAAAAATTTAAGCATAACCTATATTGTACCAAATAACCCAATTCCGGAGTTACGGGGATGAACCTGCATGAATTTCAGGCAAAAAAAATTTTAAAGCGCTATGGGATCCCCATTCCCGAGTTCGGCATTGCCGCCTCGGTCGAGGAAGCAGAGCGGGTAGCCAACGAGCTGAAATTAGACCAGGCTGTCGTAAAAATCCAAGTCCATGCGGGCGGCCGCGGAAAGGCGGGGGGAGTGAAATTCGCCAAGTCGCGCGCGGAAATTGCCCAAATAGCCAAGGCGCTCATCGGCATGAAGATGGTGAACCAGCAGACCGGCCCAGACGGGGTGGTCGCGAACTGGGTGATCATCACGAAACCGGCGGACATCGCCAAGGAATACTATATCGGAGCAGTCATTGACCGAGATAGAGCCGTGCCCACATTGATCGCGTCTCCCGAGGGAGGCATGGAGATCGAAGAGATCGCCCACAAGATGCCGGAGAAGATTTTGAAGATGCCCTTTGGGTTCGATGGCAACCTCAGGAATTATCAGCTTTTGCGCCTGACGAAATTCATGGGATGGAAGGGAGACGAGGCAAAAAAGGGAGCCCAGATCGCGTCGGCCTTGGCCAAGTGTTTTATCGAAACGGATGCCTCGCTTTTGGAGATCAACCCGCTTGTGAAAACGCCTCAGGGGGAGATTTTGGCGTTGGACGCGAAACTGAGCGTCGACGACAATGCGCTCTTTCGCCAGCCGGAGATCGTCTCCTTTTACGACGCCACCCAAGTTTCTCCTCAGGAGGCGATGGCAAAACGGTTCGATTTGGCCTATATCGCGATGCAGGGGAATATCGGGTGCATGGTCAACGGAGCGGGCTTGGCGATGGCGACGATGGATATCATCCAGCTTTGCGGCGGCTCGCCTGCGAATTTTCTCGATGTGGGAGGAGGGGCGAGCAAAGAAAAAGTGGCGGAAGGATTCCGGATCATCCTATCGGATCCGAAAGTCAAGGCGATCTTGGTCAATATTTTTGGCGGGATCATGAACTGCGCGACCATTGCCGAGGGAGTGATCCACGCGGCCAAAGAGCAGCACATCAAAATCCCGATCATTGTTAGGCTCGAAGGGACCAACGTGGAAGAAGGAAGGCGGCTTTTTAAAGAAAGCCATTTGAAGATTGGGACGGCGGAAAATCTCCGGGTGGCTGCGGAGCTTGCGGTTCAAGGATCGAAACGGTGAAATAAATGGCGATACTCGTAAATAAGAAGACGAAACTGATCGTGCAAGGGATTACGGGGCAAGCGGGCATGTTCCATGCGGAGCAATGCAAGGAATATGGGACCCATCTTGTCGGCGGGGTGACCCCGGGAAAAGGGGGCCGAGAGATCCTCGGCGTTCCCGTATTCGATACGGTGGCGGAGGCGAAAGAAGCGGTCCATCCCGATGCGACGCTGATTTTCGTGCCCGCTCCTTACTGCGCCGACGCGATCCTGGAGGCGGAAGAAGCTGGAATACCGCTGATCGTCTGCATCACGGAAGGGATCCCGATCCGCGACATGCTCGAAGTGAAGCGGGTGATGAACGCCTCGAAGAGCTCCCGCCTGATCGGCCCCAATTGCCCCGGAATCATTACGCCCGGCGAATGCAAGATCGGGATCATGCCCGGCTATATCCACAAAAAGGGATCGATCGGAATCGTTTCAAGGTCGGGGACTTTGACCTACGAAGCGGTATGGCAAACGACCAAGCTCGGGCTCGGGCAATCGACTTGCGTCGGGATCGGCGGGGATCCGTTGAACGGAACCAATTTCATCGATTGCCTGAAAGAATTCGAGCGCGATCCCGAAACAAAAGCCATTCTCCTCATCGGGGAAATTGGCGGGGATGCCGAAGAGCAGGCGGCCGAATGGGCGGCCAAACACTCCAAAAAGCCGATCGCCGTCTTCATCGCCGGAGCTACCGCCCCTCCCGGCAAAAGGATGGGCCACGCGGGGGCGATCATTTCGGGAGGCCAGGGGACGGCCGCTGCAAAATACGAAGCGTTTCGCAAAGCTGGCGCCGTCATCACCGAGAGCCCCGCGGAAATGGGAGAGGCTGTCAAGAAGGCAATGAAAAAATGATCGTCATTCCAGGGCGCATCCCCATTGCGATCCACCCGCTCTTTTGGATTTTTGCCGCCTTCATCGGATGGTTTTATACCCAAACTTTTGCCGGCGTCCTCATTTGGGTCGGGATTATTTTCTTTTCCGTTTTGATCCATGAGTTCGGGCATGCGTTGACTGCGGTGGCGTTCAAGCAAAAAACCCAAATCCAACTCGTCGCGCTCGGCGGGCTGACCTCCTACGAAGGGCCGAAACTCCGCTTTTGGCAGCAGTTCCTCATCGCTTTCAACGGCCCCTTGTTCGGCTTTTTCCTTTTTCTTTTCGCGAGCCTCCTTCTTCAGATGGACCTATCTAGTTCGCCGACCCTCTTCAAGATCTTGAAGTCGGCGCAGATAGCCAACCTTTTTTGGACGTTCGTCAATCTCCTTCCCGTCCTCCCTCTGGATGGGGGACAGCTTCTTCGGATCGTATTAGAAGCTTTGTGGGGCCTCAAAGGATTCAAGGCGGCGCTCCTTGTCGGCGCCCTCATCTCCGCCCTCATCTCCTTTTATTTTTTCATCATCCAGGCTTATCTCATCGGAGCGATTTTTTTCCTCTTCGCCTTTCAAAGTTTCGACTCCTGGCGAAAGAGCCGTTTTGCGAGCGACGGCGACCGGGAAGAGGAGAACAAGGAGCTGCTCGGCCGCGCCGAGACGATGCTGAAAAATGGGAAAAAAGAAGAGGCGAAGCAGCTTTTCGATGAGGTGCGCCAAAAGGGAGAAGGGGGGATTCTATCGAGAATCGCCTGCCAATATCTCGCATTTCTCGAAAATCAAGAGGGGAGGCAAAAAGAGGCTTACGAGCTCCTCATTCCTTTCAAAAAGCAGCTGGATGAAGACGCGCTTTGCCTGCTCCATAAACTCGCGGCGACCCAAAAGGATTATCCACTCGTTGCCGAACTCTCGAGCGAGTG
>CAYTXY010000089.1:0-6810 GCA_964441355.1 uncultured bacterium | reverse complement strand
AACCCCCGAGCTTTTTCAAGTGTCCGCAGCCTTGCCATATTCCGATTTTTGAATCTCTATCGGTATAATCTTTTCTATTTTCTCGCCCTCGGTTAGCATGCGGTTAAGAGGGTGTTTTGTACCGGAAGGATCGTCAGGAACTCGACCGATTATATCGTCGTTTCCAGCAAGCGTCGAAAGAGATGGCCGGCTATCCTCTCTCTTTGTTTTTCGATTATTCCAAACTCTTCCGCTTCTTGAAATTCCACATCAACAATTTAGGGGACCCGTTCCTTCGCAGTTGGCACTACCGGACAAACACCTTGGAGATAGAAAAAAAGGTGATCTGCCGCTTTGCCGAGCTCTTCCATGCGCCGAAGAATCACTTCTGGGGCTATGTGACCAATGGCGGGACCGAAGGGAACATGTACGGCCTTTACGTCGCAAGGGAACTCTACCCAAATGGGGTGGTCTACTATTCGGACCAGACTCACTACAGCGTCCCTAAGATCCTGAAACTTTTGAAAATGCCAGGGGTCAAAGTCAAGAGCGACGAGAAGGGCGAAATGGATTATGTGGCCCTCCAGAATGCCTTGGCGGAGAAGACTCCGATCATTTTAGCCAATATTGGGACCACTATGAAAGGGGCGGTGGACGATATCGTCAGGATCAAGGAGATCCTCTCCGATTTGAAGATCAAGCAATACTACATTCACTGCGACGCGGCTTTTTTTGGCATGATCCTCCCCTTTTTGCCCGAATTGGAAGCGCAGCCGTTCGACTTCCGGACAGGCATTGACAGCATCGCGATCAGCGGCCACAAAATGATCGGCACTCCGATACCTTGCGGCGTTTGCTTTTGCAAAAAATCGAACATGAAAAACATCGGCTCTTACATCGAGTATACGGGAGCCAAGGACAATACCATCACGGGATCGCGAAATGGGCTCAGCCCCTTATTCCTCTGGCACGAATTGAACTCTCTCAAGGAGGGGAAGTTCGAGAAATTAATCCGCGATTGCATCGAGCTTGCCGGCTATGCCATCCAAAAGTTCCATGAAGTTAGCATTCGGGCTTGGCGCAATAAAAATTCGATCATCGTGATCTTTCCGAAACCCTCCGAGAAACTCATCCGAAAATGGCAGCTGGCCTTCGAAGGAGACCTCTCGCACCTCGTCGCCTTGCCCCATCTGACTCATAAGCTCATCGACCAGCTCGTCGCCCAAATCGCAGCCGATTCGAACAAGAAACGCAAACAGCGATGAATATAACACTCACCCAAAAATCGGAAAAATCGATCATTTTCGCCGTCACCATCGGCAATTTCCTCGAGTGGTATGAACTCTATCTCTACGTCTATTGGGCCCCCATCTTTTCAAAACTCTTCTTTAATTCCGACGAAGTGACAAGCCTCCTTTTCGTCTTTATGATTTTCGGCATCGGGTTTTTGGCCCGCCCGCTTGGAGGCCTTTTCTTCGGCAGGCTCGGAGACCGGATCGGGCGAAGGAAGGCCCTCATCATCTCGGTCCTTTCCATGATCATTCCGACCTTCTGTACGGGTCTCATGCCAACGAGAGTCCAGATTGGGATTGCCGCCCCGATCCTTCTGACAGTGATGCGGCTCCTCCAATCCTTTCCCGCTGGCGGCGAACTGCCCGGCGCCTTTTGCTACCTCTATGAAATCGCCCCTCCTCACAAAAGAAGGTTCATGTGCAGTTGGTCTGGCGTGGGCTATCAATTGGGCATCCTCGTCGCAATCATCGAATGTTTTCTCATCGAGTACTTCCTAACGCCTGAACATCTCTACACGTGGGGATGGCGCGCCTCATTCATTGTCGGAGGGCTCCTCGGCTTTCTTGGCCTAATGCTCCGAAGAAGACTTCATGAAACTCCCCTTTTCCGCGAAATGGCAAAACATGAAAAAGTCGTACGCGCCCCGCTCCTACAGGTAATCGGCCATTATAAATATCCGATTCTCCTCGGCATCCTATTTTGCGCATTCAATTCCAGCGCCTTCTATTTCCTCTCCATCAATTTCCCGACAAGCTTCAAGGAAAGCTCAACTTTAGCCCTTCTCAGCACGATTGGGATCCTTTTGTTTATTACGATCCCCCTCCCTTTTCTTGGGGCTCTCGGAGACCGATTCGACAATAAAAAAATGCTGATCGGCTCATGCAGCGCGATGCTGCTTCTCCTCTTCCCTTATTATTTTCTTTCCTCGCCCCTTTGGCTCGGCGCGGCAGCCCTCCTTTTCTGTTTCTTTCTTACGGTCCTCACCGCCCTGATCCCCTATATCCTCGCCGACCTTTTTCCTACCCACGCCCGCTTCACCTGCGTTGCCTTAAGCTTCAACCTCTCCGATGCGATCATCGGCGGATTCACCCCCGCTGCCGCCCTCTACCTCATCCACGCCACTGGAAATCCTTCGGCCTTTTGCTGGATCCTCGCCATCGTAGCTCTTTTCTCGCTCGGCTCCTACTTCGCGATCCGAAGAAGATGAGGAATTGTAGAACTCTGCAGACATAACGCTCAAATCTTCAAAAATCGCAAAAATATCCTCGATCTTCGGCATAGTGGCATTGTTGACCCCGATCATGAACTCAAGGAGGCGCTTCCCTTCGATATAGCCTGCAAACACCTGAGTCGTCAGGAAATATTGTCCCGTTGCCAAGTTCATAGAGATCCCAGTCCCCGTTTTCGCATACACCTTTCCCACTGCGGAGGTCCCCTTCCCAAAATCTTGCAAGGAGCCATCGACGCCAAGCAGAGGGAGCCCTTTGAAAAATCTTTGGAACTTTGCTTTTGGCCAATTCCTCACGTATTCGAGCAATCTGACCTCCGCCTGCGGCGTCAAACGATTTTCATCGCCCCCCGCGGCATCTCCAAAGACAAAAGCGTCAGGAGGAACCTTGACCTCATCGATCGTAAACTTTCCAAGGTCCAGCATGCCCGCCGAGAAAGTAGTACTTCCCTTTTTTGCGCCAAGGAGCAGTGGGATCAAATCGGCTCCGAGATTGTGGCTCACCTTCAGGATCAATTTGCCGTATTCGCTAAGCGGCGGCGAGACCCAAACCGCGACTGGCTTGAGACGTGAGTAAGCTTCTTTCGAAGGAAGTTCTGAGCTCACCACATTCAAAACGATCCCTTGATCCTTCAAAGCCTGCATGAATGCATTTTTCGCAAATTTTTTCGGGTCCTGAATGGAAAAAGTGCGAATGACCTCTTGATGACCTTCCGGGATCGTTCCAGATACGCGAATGATATGGCCGTTCTTTTCAGCCTGGATCTCTACTTGAAGGAACCCTGATTTATCCACACTTTTACAATCATTGACAACCTTGTATCCAGGAACGCGAGGGCGCCAGGTAAGATCTGCCTTTTTACCCGCTTCTTTTGGGCGAAGGATCAGGTCGATGAGATTTTCATTGATCATGACCGGAGAGATCATCATGCCTCTCAGCTCCGTCGTTTCAAAAAGCCGGTCGTCGATGAGCACATCCCCGTCGATGCGCTCAATCCCTTTTTTCCTCACTTCCTTGGCAAGCGCCTGGATTGCGTTTAACGGATTTTGCGGCGTTAACAGCACCTGGGGTAGAGCGTTGGCATAAATATGATCCAGCTTCGTAAAAGCGATCTCTTCCGACCCAACCTCTTGCCGTCCTCCAAATGTCAAATCGCCCTGTCCGACCAGGATCAAATCTCCCAACAACCGTCCCTCTTTCACGTTGCCGAGCGCATACACAGGGGTCTTGAAGCGGTAGTCATCCCCATAGGCATGATAAAGAGCCGCCACGGAAAAGAGCTTGGTCGTCGAGCCGGGAAGAAAGAGCTGATTCGAGTTCTCTTCATAGAGAACTTTTTGGGTTAGAGCGTCTTTGACGAGGATGCCCCAATTCGCATGCTGGTATTTCTTCTGCCGCATGATCTCTTCGACCTTAGGGGGAAGCGGGAGGGTATAGATCGCTGTAAAGAAGCAGAGGGTAAGAAGAAGAATTTTCATTGCTAGACCTAATTTAGAAATTTTCGTGGGTGTAGGAGCCGCGGGCGTAAATGAGCCGCTCCCATCCCCGGTTTTTCATCGCGGAAAACGCCCGCTTTTCCCAAACATCTCCTCGGGGAAAATGGCTGCTGTCGGGACGGATCTCCCCATAGATCGGCCGCCTGAAATCGCTCGTCTTGACGAGGAACATCTGGTCGGAAAAGCCCTCTTTGGCGAGATAAAAATTCCATTCCCTCTTGTAAGATTCTTTGCGCGCCTCATGGACCTGTCCATTCCAAACGAGGTTCGCCACTTTCAGGAAAGGCGTTTTCTCCATGCGCCGTATCGATTTGCTGATCCAATCGACCTTTTTATCGAGCCGCACGTCGCCTGTCAAGTAAAGCAAGTACTCGGACCTTGCCGCATAGAGGGCGCATAGCGGCCCCAACGCGTTGTAATAGATCCAGTCGGGGTTGACGCCGGTATAGTTGGGAGCGTCAGGCCCGACCCTGAAATCGGCCCGCGCCAGCTGGAAAAAGGAAAGAGCTTTGGGCGCGATTTCATCGGATAGCAAAAAGCCTGTCAAGGTGCCGTCTTCCACTTTAGCCTGCGCCGCCGCCCGGACTGCGGATGGATCCGATACGTTATTGATCACGAGGAGCCTTTCTGAAAACGGGAAGGCGTGGTTGCCGATCTGCCGCACTCTGAGATAATCGGGATCGAGGAGAACATGACGCCAGTCCTTCTCCCAGACTGATGTGGCAAAGGTCACCGATGGAAGTGCTCTTCTAAACATGCTACGAAGGATATGAAATTGCCATTTTTCTCGTTAAGAGATTAGAATCGTCTTGCATTTATGAATGCGAACACGCCTCCGACTCCCATGATGGCGCAATGGCAGGCATGCAAAGCCGAGGCCAAAGACGCCCTCCTTTTTTTCCGCCTCGGCGATTTCTATGAGGCCTTCTATGAAGATGCCCAGTTGATTGCGAAGGAGATCAACCTCACCCTGACATCCCGCCAAGAGATCCCCATGTGCGGAGTCCCGTTCCACACCTCCGAAGCCTATATCGACAAATTGATCGCTAAAGGATACAAAATCGCGATCGCAGAACAGATGGAAGATCCGAAAGCGGCAAAAGGGATCATCAAGAGGGAAATCACCCGGATCATAACGCCTGGCACCATCGTCTCTTCCCAACTTTTGTCCGAGAAGCGGAACAACTTCTTCGCGAGCCTTGCGATGGTCGGGGAGAGCTTAGGGTTGAGTTATCTCGACCTTTCGACCGGGGAGTTCACGGCGATCGAATTGAGCGAAGAGAATCTTCTTCTCGATGAACTCCACCGCCTCCGCCCTTCTGAATTTTTGGCCTCTAAAAGTTTCGTCGCCGCTCATCCTCGCTTCTTTGAAGACCTGTCCCATGCCTTCCCCTTCCTCCTGAATCAAAAAGAAGACCCCCGCTTGCCCTCAGAAACCCTCGCCCTGCATTTCGATGTGCCCACCCTCGAAGGTTTTGGATTGAAAGCGAGATCCGCAGCAGTATCGGCTGCAGGGATGTTGATTCTCCACCTCAAAGAAGACCTCAACCTTAGCCTAGAGCAGGTCAGGACGATCCAAACGGAGATGCATTCGGAGTTCATGGCGATCGATCGGATGACGCTCCGCCATCTCGAATTGACCGAATCGGCAGGAGAGGGGAAAAATACGCTGCTCGATTTCTTGGACGTTACTTGCACGCCGATGGGGGGCCGGCTGCTCTCTTCCTGGCTCAAAAGGCCGCTCCTTTCTTGCTCAGAAATCGAGATGAGGCAAAACGCTGTCGCGGCGTTTCTTTCCTCATCCGAGAAAGCCGAAGAGATCCGCCTAACGCTATCGCAAGTGCGGGACATGGAGAGGCTCATGATGAAGATCGTGGCCAGGATGGCAAATCCCCGCGATCTCTATGCGCTTGGGCTCTCCCTTTCCCACCTGCCTCGTTTGAAAGCAAACCTCCTTGGGTTCGAGGCCTCCGAGATCAAAGCGGAGGCCCAGGCCATTTTCGATGCCAACACGCTTTCCCAAAAAATCCTTTCCGCTATGAAGGACTCTCCACCGCTTCGCATCGGCGAAGGGGAAATTTTCCAAGACGGGTTTCATCCCGAGCTCGACCGGTTGAGAGGGCTTTCGAAAGAATCGTTCAGTTGGATGGCCCGCTATCAAACCACCTTGCGGGAAGAGACGGGAATCAAAACCCTGAAAGTGGGATTTACGAGAGCTTTTGGCTACTATATCGAAGTGAGCCGCGCATCGAGTGAAAAAGTGCCGACCTCTTTCCAGCGCCGCCAGACGCTTGTGAACGGAGAGAGATTCGTCACCGAAGAATTGAAAAGGTTCGAACACCAAGTGCTGACCGCTGAAGAGCGGGCGGCCGCTTTGGAGGCGGAAGAGTTCGAGCGTCTCCGCTCTGAGGTGGCCAAAGAGTCTGCCTCCGTCTCGGCTGCCTCAAAGGCCGTCGCCCGGATCGATGTCCTTCTTACGCTTGCCCGTGTGGCAATTGCGCATCGGTTCGTGCGCCCCGTGGTCGACGCCTCCGACCTTCTCGAGATCAAAGAGGGGCGCCATCCGATCGTCGAGCGGGCCATCGGCGCCTCTTCCTATATCCCGAACGATACTTGGCTTAGCCGAGAAAAGCAGATGATGCTCATCACAGGGCCGAATATGGCCGGCAAATCGACCTACATCCGCCAAGTTGCGATCATAGCGATCCTCGCTCAAATGGGCTCCTACGTTCCCGCGAGCCACGCCCACATCGGCCTGATCGACAAAGTCTTTTCCCGGATCGGGGCGAGCGACGACCTAACGCGCGGCCAGT
>CAYTXY010000088.1:0-6846 GCA_964441355.1 uncultured bacterium | reverse complement strand
GGCCGCGAGGGCATAGACGTCGACGCGGGGGACCATGATCTCTTTGCCCACCCTGTCCTTGAAATTGATGAAGGAAGCGATCAGCCTTTGGTCGGTCGGGGCCAGGTGTTGCTGGAGATCCGATTCGCTGATCATTTCGCGCAGCTTCGTTTTGTCGGTGAGAAGGTCTTCTTCCTCAAGAGGGGCATTCTTGAAGAGCATCCTGTGGAATTGGAGAAGGAGTCCGACGAGAGGAAAAAAGAGTGTGAGGTAGATCGAGGCGAAGGGAGCGGCGAATTTCAACATGGCGCGGGTCCACGCAAGGGCCATCATCCGGGCCAGGAAGTCCGCAAGCAGCGACACGGCGATGACGATCGCTCCGATCGCAAGCAGAGGGGTCCAGCTAGGGTTTTGGGAAAGGGTCGCCTTAAAGTAGGAAATGCGATCCTCCAGAAAGAAAAAGGCGCACGTTGCAAAGCCTAGTTGGGAAATGTGTTTGGTCAAAGACATCGAAAAATAGAGATTTTCCCATTCGTTTTTTGGGAAAATCGATTTGAGGATCGAGCGGAAAAAGAAAAATGGACGGCGAGGCGCGCGGAAGAGTTCCTTGGCTTTGAACTTGCCAAGGCGAAGGAGCGCCGCGGTGCAAATCGTCAAAAATACAGTCCCCAACAAAAAAAACAGGGCAAGAAAGAGAAGCGCGCCGCTCATGGAGTGATTTTTAATTTAAGCTGTTTGAGATGATCCATACACTTTTTTTCCATTTTGCGCATCGATCGTTTCGCATTTGGCTCAATATCGTCATAGCCGATCAGGTGGAGGATGCCATGGACGAGATAGAGCAGGGTCTCTTCATAAGGGCGGGCAGGATCGTATTGACGCGCCGCAAGAGGAGAGATAAAAATATCCCCTAGGTACGAGGCATCCACAGGGAAGGAGATGCAATCGGTCGGGCTTGGGTCGTTGAAGAATTCCTCATGAAGCTGGCAGATTTTTTTCTCAGAGACAAAATAGACAGAGACTTCTTCGCACTGAATGCGAAGAAATGCACATAACCCCTCTAATACTCTTCGAACGGAGTTTTTAGAGATAGGGAGGTCCTTTTGCCTTTGGTATACGCTAAACTTCACGCTACAGGGGTTTTAGGCAGACCGGTCACTTTCGTGTTTTGACCGTCCACCCATCTTCCGAGTTTGCGGAGCATTTCGACCCTCTCGAAGCGCTTGAGGACGTTCCGCTTTTTTCCGCCTTTATTGGTTTTGCCGTAGCTCGTGTGTCTGCTCATAGTTATTTATCCGATTTTTGGGATGAAACGGTTAGGGGTGGAGGAACCATTCGCGGCGTTTTCATGGGGTTTATAGCCCAATTCCAGCGCATCTCTCTTCGGCCCGGTCTTAGGGGAGGGGGGACGGGGGCGGCGAGGCGAAACATGCCTGTCTTTGCCTTGTTTGCTCATTCGTGTCATAGGGATCTCCAGTTCGGGGCATTATTATAAGAAGAAAGGGACAATTTGGCAAATACTTCTGTTTAATGTGCTGGATATAAGCGACTTAAGATCTAGATTCGAGGGGCATCTTGGCTTGCTTATAGGCATTGAAGCGGATCCCTGAAAGACTTTTTTTATTTGGCGCGGTGAGGTCTTCGAACTCATAGATGATTTTGAAGCCGGGAAGAAGGAGCGGGGTAGGACAGAGATTAAAGGCGAAGTGGGCCTGGTTAAGGTTAGACTTAAGTTTGGTAATCGCGATCCGCTCCACAGCCGGTTCGGCGCAAACGGCGTGAGGCAAAAAGCTCGTTTCGGGGAATTTCCAAAGGAGCTCGTCGACAAAATGCAAGGCTTTATCATCGTCGACAAAGAAGAGGAGGGACTCTTTCTTGCCAAAGTGGGCCCGCGCGGTTTCGGCGATCCTTTTGCATTTAGCGGCCGCATCTCCGACCTGGAAAAAGACGACGCGGGTCAGGGATAAGTCCTCATGGAAGGTCATCGTTTTTCTCCGGAGCGGTCTTTAGCGAATGGATGAGGCCGCAGGAGACAAGGTATTTTACGGCCTCCTCATTGGTCATGTCGATCTTATATACGTCTTTTTCGGGCATGATTAAAAGAAAGCCGGTGATCGGATGGGGGGCCGTTGGGGCGAACACAGAGACAAGGGGCCCTTTCACTGTCTTCTTGATCTCTTCAGCGACCTCGCCGGCTTGGAAGCCGAGGGAATAGGTCGGCCGATGGGGGAAGGGGAACATCACAGGTTGTTTGAAGGCTTTTTTCCCATCCAAAGAAAAGAGGGCGGCGATCACATCGCGGCTGATTTTATAAACGGTCTTGATCAAAGGGATCCGCGATAAAAGAGTGCTGGTTCCAGAAATGATGTTTTTGACGATGAACCACCTGGCGACGACTCCTAGAAAAAAAATGAAAACCACAAGAAGGATGAGAGCCAGGATGCGGGAAATGAAAAGGATAAGCCCCTGAGGAAGATGGACCTTTGCAAAGATATGCTCTTCGATCAGATGCACGAAGGGAGAAGTAAAAACATCGACAAGGAAGAAGATCACCATGATCGTAAGAACGAGAGGAAGAAGGATCGCAAGTCCGGTGATGAGGTATTTTTTGATCATGAGCTAACCCCTTCCGATTCGGGTTGGATCACGGCGCAGGAGACGACGTATTTGATCGCGTCCTCCGTTTTCATTTTGAGATAAATCAGGTCCGATTTGCTGCACATGACGAGATATCCTGTCGTTGGATTGGGGGTCGTGGGAATAAAGACCGAGACCATTTCGATGTCGACGGAGTCGGAGCAGGTTCCGGGAGCCTCGCTCGCGATCAGTCCGAGGCAATAGGCGCCCGTATAAGGGAAATGAAGCAGAACCACTTGCTTGAACGATTGTTTTTGGGGGTTGAATAACGCCAAGACGATATCTTTGGAGGTCTTATAGACTTTGTTCACGAGGGGGATCCTATACAAAATCCGATCGCCGAATTCGATCATTCGGTTGAAAAAATAACGACGAGCGACGAATCCAAGAAACAAAGTAAAGAGGAATAGGGCGATCAGGATGCAGATCTCGCTGATCACTCGGGCAGGCCCTGGGGGCACGTGCAAGGAACTGAAGAAAGAGGCAACGACCCCTGCAAATGGCTTTGTTAAAAATTTGACGACAGCGGCAATGACCCAAAATGTGACCGCCAGCGGCAGCAGCGTAACGAGCCCCGCCAGGAAATACTTCTTCATATCTTCATGATGGCGGCAGGGTTGTTATTTGGCAACACTGCAACAAACCGATACGGGAGATCGACGCATTCTTCCGCGTAATCGATCCCGATGCGGGGCGTGGTTTTGAACTCTTTGATCCTGATGCCAGGCGCGACCCAAACCGGTTCCGCATCGAGCGGAGTCCCTGTGTATCGAACGGTAATGCCAAGGGCAGCCGTTAAGGCTCCAGGCCCGCCTGTAAGGGATGGCTCAAGCCGCGTTTTTTTTCGCCTTTGCATCATAATCTCGATGCCGTGGGTCGGCTGTATCGCTCGTACAAGGACCCCATGAGGGACGCCGGCATCTCCTGTGACGACATTGAAAAGAGCGTGGACGCCATAGCAAAGGTAGACGTAGGCGATGCCGCCCTGCCGGTACATCACTTCTGTTCGGAGCGTCCTCCTCCCTCCATAGGCGTGACTCGCTTTGTCTTCCACTCCCGCGTAGCTTTCGGTCTCGGTGATGATCCCGCCGGTCAGATGTCCGTCGATGCGGGTAAAGAGGCTGCAGCCAAGCAGGTTCTTCGCCGCTTCGACGACATCGGGATTTCGAAAGACGAGTTTGTCTACTAACCCGCCCCTCCAAACAGGTGACAAATGGCTTGCTGCGGCTCCCTTCGGGCCGATTCGCATTCGCTCATCTGCTCCGCACTGCGAAGGTCCCCCGGACCTTCTCGTGTGTCCGCAGCCATATCGATCCCTCCGGGCCGATTCGCATTCGCTCATCTGCTCCGCGCTGCGAAGGTCCACTGGACCTTCTCGCGTTTCCGCAGCCTCGCTCGCCTTGCTATTCAGCAATGGTCGTCGCTCGTACGGAACGCTTCGCTTCGATCTGGCTTTGCCTCGCCGACCCATTTATTGCCACCTTTTTGAATGCCGGGTTAGTACCAGTAAATATTTAGTTGAGGCCAATCATGTAAAGCGGTTTTACATCTATTGGGGCGATCTTGTAAAATGGGCAGTCCGCATTTCTAGAGGACTTATGCACATCCGATTCAAAGGCAAGCCGCTCGAACTTCCTGAGGGGAGCACCCCGAAAGAGGCGGCAGAAATCCTTCATCTCACTTCGCCAGAACAAGCAGTCTCTGTCACCATCAATGGAAAATTACGAGATTTCGATACTCCGTTGCAAGAGGGAGACGATGTTGTATTTTTGAATTTCGACGACACGGCAGGCAAAGAAGTATTCTGGCATACCTCTGCACACGTCTTAGCCCAGGCTATCCTTCGTCTTTGGCCAAACGCCCAGCCCACGATCGGTCCGCCCATAGAAAATGGGTTCTACTACGATTTTGGCAACCTGACGATCTCCGATCAGGATTTCGAGAAAATCGAAAAGGAAGTGGCAGCCGTCTTGTCCGAAAATTTCAAAACCAAACGGATGGAATTCAAAAATAAGAATGAGGCGCGCGATGCTTTTTCCAAAAATCCTTTCAAATGCGAATTGATCGATAGTTTTGAAGAAGAGCCAATTTCTGCCTACAAACAAGGAGAGTTCTTTGATTTATGCCGCGGTCCCCACATGGCTGCCTTAAGCAAGATCAAAGCGTTCAAAGTCTTGAAGACGTCCGGCGCTTATTGGCGGGGAGACTCGAAGCGGGAGATGCTGACGCGGATTTATGCGATCTCTTTTCCGGATAAAAAACGGCTGAAGGAATATCTCCAATTGCTGGAAGAGGCCAAAAAACGGGACCATAAGCTCCTTGGAGCCGCCTTAGATCTTTTTTCCTTTAAAGAAGAAGCGCCCGGCATGCCTTTCATCCACCCGCGCGGCCTCATCATCTGGAACCGGCTTCTGGATTTCCTAAGGCACGAGCTGAACGTGGCGAACTACGTCGAAATCAAGACTCCGATGATGATGAGCAAAGAGCTTTGGGAGAGGTCGGGCCATTGGTATCACTATCGCGAGAATATGTACCTATCCAGCATCGAGGACCGCGATTTTGCGATCAAACCGATGAATTGCCCCGGATGCATGCTTTTCTATGCTGCCACAGTTCATAGTTATCGGGAATTGCCTCTCAGAGTCGCTGAAATAGGACACGTCCACAGATTTGAGGCCTCAGGCGCTTTGAATGGCCTTTTCCGTGTCCGGAGCTTCCACCAAGACGACGCCCATCTTTTTATGCGTCCCGATCAAATCCAAAGTGAAATCCAGCATATCTTAGAGTTCGCCGATAAAATTTATATGACATTCGGCCTTCCCTATCGGCTCGAGCTTTCGACACGTCCCGAGAAATCGAAGACGATCGGGACGGATGAGGAATGGGAAAATGCGACAAACGGCCTTAAGGGAGCGCTGGATGAGTGGGGGCATTCCTATCGAATCAATGAGGGAGACGGGGCTTTTTATGGCCCCAAAATCGATATCCATATCCGTGACGCTCTAGGGAGGCATTGGCAGTGCGGCACGGTTCAACTCGACATGGCGCTCCCTCAAAAATTCGAGTTGCAATACGTAGACAGCGACGGTCAACATAAGCGCCCTGTGATGCTGCATCGAGCCATTTTCGGATCGCTCGAGCGTCTTTTTGGCATTCTTGTCGAACATTTCGCAGGAAAATTTCCCTTCTGGCTAAGCCCCTATCAAGTGAAAATTCTCACCATCGCCGACCGGCACATCCCTTTTGCGCAAGAAATCGCCCAAAGAATTCGCAAACTCGGGATCGTCTGCGACGTAGACGATACCAACGAATCGATGGGCAAAAAAGTGCGAAATGCGCAGCTTCTTAAAGTCAACTACATGCTCACGGTCGGAGATAAAGAAATGGAGAACAAAACAGTCGCTTTAAGGACGCGAGACAATGTCGTGCATGGCGAAGTTGACATTTCCGATTTTCTTGCTAAAGTCGTAAAAGAACGAGACGATCGGGCGCTGATGTCGCCCTATTCCATAGCCACCTAAGGAGGTAGCATGAGAGTCATTTCCGTCAGCAGTTTTAAAGGCGGAACCGCGAAAACATCCACATCGCTTCATCTCGGCGCCGCGCTATGCATGTTCCATAACAAGCGGGTTCTATTGATCGATTTCGACGCGCAGGCCAATTTGACGACTGGGCTCGGTTTCGATCCGGACGAACAAGACAGCATAGCTCCAGTCCTGCAGGGAGAAAAAACGGTGCAGGAGGTAATTTTGACAACGTGCATTCCCAATATGCACATCGTCCCCGCAGACACTTGGCTTGAGAGGGTCGAGGTTTCGGGCGCCCTTGCCGCAGATCGCTATTCCCATGAGCGCCTCAAAGAAATTTTGCGCGATCTGCCTTATGATTTTATCTTGATCGACACCCCTCCATCCCTTTGCTGGCTCACCGAATCCTCTCTCATCGCTTCCCACTATTCGCTGGTTTGCGCCACTCCCGAATTCTACAGTGTAAAAGGGCTCCAGCGACTCTCTCTTTTTATCAACAACATCTCTGAGAGGCACGGCACGAAAGTCTTAGGCGTTGCATTGTCATTTTGGAATCCGCGCGGCAAAAGCAACGATGCATTTTTGAAAGTCATCGAACAGACGTTCCCTGGAAAACTCTTGCAAGCAAAAGTCAGACGCGATATCGCGGTATCTGAGGCAACCATTTACGGCAAACCGATCTTTGAGACGTCGCCCAAAGCTA
>CAYTXY010000087.1:0-6916 GCA_964441355.1 uncultured bacterium | reverse complement strand
TTGATGAACGACATCAACCATTACGGGATCCTCTTCCAGTACGATAAAACCTGGCAAAGGTCCCGGACTAAGAAAGCCAATTTTCTAAAGGCCCTTGAGACGCCCAAAGAGTTCCGGGCTTATTTCGATGGGGAAATCGACGCGATCACCACCTCATTAGGTCGGCTCTCGGAGCTGCTCGACCGGGCGGACAATGGGGATGAGAAGACCAGAATCGCCGAGAACGAAAATTTCAAGAAGCAGTTTGCGGCGCTCCTGAGGAGCGCGGAGTCTCTGACCGATTCGATCAAGCTCTACAACGAAGGCCTCTCCGCAGAAGCAGCCGATAACGCTCCCTAAGACTCTGGTGGATAAAGGGGTAAAATAACACCGAGAACCACCGAGAAGAAGACACCGAGGATAGAATTGGACGATAATACGTCTTGGCTTCCATCCTGATTGAAGTTCATTAACATTCACGAAGCGGTAATTTTTCTCTCTTGCTTTCTCGGTGCCTTCTCGGTGGGGCTCGGTGTTTAAATTCTTCTTGTAGACAAATAACGTTACAAAAGATGGGAGGTGGAAAGGGTTTTGAAGAGTTTCGGAGCATAGAGCTCCTCGAAAGATTTCACGATCTTGTCCCCGTAGGAGGCGATCTCGGTATCGCAACGCTCGAGCGCTGAAAGGGCCCTGTTCAGCCGTTCGGGATCGATGGCCCGCTCCCGGATAAAAAGGGCCGGCGCGTAAAAGAGCCAAAGGAGGAAATCCCGCTCTTCTTTATTGTCGAAACGGCTTTGGAATAGCGTGACAAATCCATAAAATGTGGAAGCCATCGCTTCTCCTGTGTCAATCGCGTCTTTGCAGGTGAAGCTGAGAATATCGGGTTTGAAATGCTCAAGCGCCTTCAGGATGAGAAACTGGTAAAAAATCTCGATAAAATCCTCGCGGTTGCGGCGCGTCAGGGTCTCTTTCTTATGGAAGAAGTGGGCATGGATGAGAGGAAGCGCCGATTTGGCGAAGTCCATAATCTCTTGCCTCTTCCAGGAAGGGGGGAAAAAATAGCCGCACTCTTCGGCAGAGGAGACCTGCGCCAGGCATGCGGCGATGAAGTCGTCCGCCCGATTCAAGTTGATGTATTCGTTATTCTGATGGTAAAAGTCGGTGTCTTTGGGCAGCGTGATGACAAAAAACTGCTGGCTGAACTCGGCGTTTTTCTGCAAATTCTCCAAGGCGAGACTCCTCGAGTATTCGCGCCAGGAAGTTCTATCGTTCAAGTTGACCATGAGAAATTTTTTCTTCGAAGAGGTGGCTCCCAAGTCGCGTAAAAACCCGCGGAACTCATCGACGATCTCCACCTTGTTGATGTGGGATTGTCGCACCGGGGATGGACAGCGGATCGCATGGATCTCCTTTCCAAAACAAGCGACTTTAAAGATCCTAGACGGAAGGTTTCCTTGGCCGATCGGATCAAAGGGAACTGTCGCATCATCTTCCTGCTCTTCGCGGATCAAATCTAAGATTTTGAAAAGAGGGCCGTTCGGGAACTTCAAAAGAAGGGCCCGGAGCCTTTCATCGTCCAATAGCAATTGGTTCCAAAAGCTCTCTCCTTTGAGAAGTTGTTTTTTTTCCGCTTGCAGCATCTCCTCGCCCTTGCGCATCGTCCTGTGAATCAGACCAATCGATTCCTGCCTCACTCCACCTGCGCTCGTGAAAAAACTGTGGCAAAGAGCATGGGCAAGCCGTAATAGTACGAGCGCGGTCTTGTCGCTCGGATCCGGCGGATAGGCCATCCATTTTTGATATTCTCCCGTCCTCATGCCGCCCCGAAGGAAGGAGAGGAAATCGAGAAAATATTGGAGGCAGGTTTTGCCGACCGAATTTTGGAGGAGGTTCCTCGGATTGGCCGATAAAAATAGCGCCATCACAGCTTGATTGAGCATTTGGGCAAGGTCATTGCCCTGCATTTTTTTCGCGATCTTGAAATAATCCTCAATGGGAAGATGCACATCGCCCAGCATCTGATTGGCTGCGGCCTGGGAGTCGCGGTCTTGCATGGCGCGCACTTTGAGAAGCGGGTCATCCTCGAAGGTCTCGCTTTCAGATTCCAAGTCGACAGTCAACTTGATATTCCGGAGCAGCTCCGCGTTGAAATAGGGATTCCCCTCTTCATTGCGGATGTAGAAAAGTTCGTATTCCTTGTCGCGCCTGACCGATTCAAAATCCCGAAGCCCTGAGCTGATGCTCGCAGGAGCTTCCACGTTTTCCACCCACTCTTCGCTCCAGGCCTGCTCCCCTTCGATCCCTCCGGGAAACTTCCCCTGGAACCGATAGAGGTAAAATTGCTGCAAGGCCTTGAACTCTTCCCGGTCGGCGATCTTGCCAAGAGTCTGGCCCGTCCGAAACAAAAGATACCGGTCCATCTTCTCCGCCGACTCTCCCACAAGGGCCATCGTCGCAGCCACCCCTGTCCTCATTTTCTTGCTCTCCCAGTCGGTCTCGGGATTTTCATAGAACGCTACAAGATGCTGGTGGATTGTCCGGTACGTCTTATCCAAAACCTCGAGGATCGGGCCGGCCCCCTCCCCGCTGAGCCATTGGATCGTTCCCATCGGAAACTCCTCCGTATCGGTCACGAGGGTCTTTCCCTTGACGATGCCTAGGAGCGGGGGATGGTCCATGTTGATCTCGGCAATCGCCGCCAGATTGGCCATGGCCTCTTGCAAATCAAGAACTTCTTTTACCTTACTAATCATAATTATATCCAAACTTAATTATCGCGCTTTAAGTCTTTTAATTTCAACTTAATTTTAATGAATTAATTACTAGTTATTTGCGAATCTTTATCCGCAAAAAGACCTTTAATGGCAGGATAAGGGCATGCTCCAACTGATCCGAACCCTTTCCGCCCCGCTCGCCAGCCTCATCCTTTTGATCCTCGGAAGCGGCCTCTTCAACACCTTCGTCACGATCCGGCTTGAGCTGGCCCATTATTCGGCCAAGACGATCGGGGCGGTGACGGCGGCCCTCTATCTCGGCATTCTCCTCGGCTCCTTGAGGCTTGGCTCCTGGATCGAAAAAGTTGGCCATATCCGCGCTTTTACGATTTTTGCCATCGTATCGACGCTCTTGGTTCTTGCTCAGGCGCTTTGGATCGACCCGATTTATTGGGCCCTCCTCCGGCTTGGCTGCGGCATCTGCACAGCTGGCGTTTTCATCGTCATCGAAAGCTGGCTTCTGATGCAAAGCCCGCCGTCTAAGCGTGGAGCCGTCCTCTCTCTTTATCTCGCCGTGTTCTACGCCGCTCTTTCCATGGGGCAATTTTTGATCAATGTCTCCGATCCGGAATCGATCTATCCTTTTTGCATCACGGCCGGCCTCTCCATCCTTTCGATCTGTCCGATTTTGCTTCAAAAGGTCGAGGCGCCCAAAATCGAAAAAACGAGCGAGATCAGCCTGCTCAAGATGCTGCGCATCTCTCCATTGGGGTTTCTTGGAGGAGTCATTTCGGGGATGCTGCTGGCCGTCATCTACGGCCTTGTCCCCTATTACGGGAAAGAAATCGGAATGGGCGTCTCAGAGATCGGCACCTTGATGGGCGTGATTATTTTCGGGGGCTTAAGTTTCCAGTGGCCGATCGGAAGATGGGCGGACAAAACCGACCGGCGCCGCGTTTTAAATGCGGCATCTTTCATGACGACGATCTTCGCCCTCGCGATCGCCGTTATGGGAGACTCCCCTTGGCTTCTACTCCCTTTGGGCTGGTTCTTCGGCGGGTTTTCCTTTACGATCTATCCCTTAAGCATGGCCTATACGTGCGAAAAAGTAGCGGAAGACCAAATCGTATCTGCGACCGGGGGATTCGTCCTTTCCTACGGGATCGGCGCGATCGCCGGGCCCCTTCTCGCCCCTCTTGCCATGTCGATCTTGGGAACAAGCGGTCTTTTTTATTTTCTTGCCCTCATCACCCTGTTTCTCTGTTTCTTTGGCCTCAAACGGCCCGCCCCTGCGGAATAGTTCTCGTTGGCAATCGGAAATTAAACACCGAGCCCCACCGAGAAGGCACGGGGAAAATGCGAAATTGTTTTATAAAACACTTACAAAATATAAACAAACCCTTTACACAAGTTAGGGTAAGGGGGTTTTTATGATGTCAGTCACCACGGCGGCAAAAATTGGAGTGGGAGTGGGCATAACGGTAGCAACCGTGAGAACCTTCAGAGTTTCCAATCCCATATCCATTTTAGGACTGGCTGTTACAGGCCAAGCTATCGCATGGATGCCGGGGTTCGCCGCCCTCTGCTTGCGGTCGCTAAAACGGGAAAACTCTCTGCCCCTGTCTGCTGATCCCCTCACTCCATTGCCTCGCGAAGTCCTGACGCATATCCAGGGACCATTAGATACGGAGAAAATTGAGGCCGGAGAACTAGGCGAAGCAACAGATCCTATGGGAGAAGCCATAGATCAATTTGATGACGCAGAAACAGTAACCCTAGAAGAGTTAAGAGAAATAAGGGCATTCTATCCGAACTTTTCGCGTCCGCAAAAGAAATTTTCACTCGACATGTCACAAACTGATATCACTGATGAAGAACTGGGAAGCATTATTGCACATTTTCCTAACATCACTGAAATTACGGCGCAGGACTGTCAGAGTCTCACTGACCTCGGGCTAGAGCACCTGACGGGATTGGCCAATCTCACGACGCTAGACTTGGGCAAAACTCTCTGGATCACAGACGACAGCCTGCTGCTTTTGGCCAGTTTGGAAAATCTTACAACTCTCCGTCTGAATATGTGCATTCAGGTCACCGATGACGGGCTGTATTCCCTGTCAGGTTTGCAGAAGCTCATCAGTCTCGACTTGGGTGGATGCAGGCTGATTACGGACGCGGGACTTATATACCTGACACATTTAACCAATCTCTCCTTCCTGGACCTCGTCGGATGCCGTCTGATCTCCGACCTCGGGCTAGAGAGCCTGGCAGGCCTGATCCAGCTCACCGATCTCAACCTGGCAGGGTGCCAACGGATCACCGATGCAGGGCTGGCGCATCTTGCTGGCTTGACAGAACTCATAAGACTCGACCTGTATGGGTGCTATAAGATCTCCGACGCCGGGCTGAAGCACCTAGAAAGAATGGACCATCTGATCCGCATCGACCTGAGAAGATGCGAGCTAATCACAGCCAAAGGGCTAGAGCGCCTGCGCGGAGGGGATGAAGATCTCTTCATCATTCGCTAGCAGAGAAAGGGATGTTTTTTGTATAGCTTTTAGCTATTTAAAAAAAAAGCGGGGTTTTTATGGTGACAATGAATACAACTGCAAGAATTGGTGTTGGAATTGCAATTACAGTTGCTACCGCTAAAATCTTTAAAGTGTCTGACCCCATATCCCTTTTAGGGCTTGCTTTTACCAGCCAAGGGCTCGCGTGGATGCCGGAGTTCGTAAGCAGCTGCTTGCAGTCGCTAAAACAGGAAAAAACTCCACCGTCTCTTACTACAATGCCTGAGGAAGTCATGACGCATATCCAGGGATTCTTAGAGCCAGACGATGTCGAGACACTCCTTTCTGCAAGCAAGGAACTGAGAAGCGATCCTATGGTAGTAGCCATTGCTCGCTTTGATGCAGCAGAGTGGGTGACCCTGGCAGAGATAAGAGAAATAAGAAAATTCAATCCGGCTTTTTCACGCCCCTTAAAAGTATTTAAACTGAATTTATCGAAAAGCACCATTACTTATGGAGAGCTGCTAAGCATTGTATTACAATTTCCTCAAATAATTGAAATTAATGCCCAATACTGCCCTTCTTTCACAGACGCCATGCTGGAGCACCTCTCTCGTTTAGCAAATCTCAATTCCTTAAGCTTGGGAGGCAGGTTCCAAACCATCACCGACGTTGGGATGGAGCACCTCTCCCGTTTGACCAATCTCACTAACCTCTCTCTTGTCGGATTACGTCGGATCACTGACGAAGGGCTGCAAAACCTGGAACCTTTGACAAAACTTACGAATCTCAGCCTAAATGGGTGTATTGGGATCAGGGGGGCCGGGCTGAATTCCTTGTCACGTCTGACAAGTCTCAAAAGCCTCGACCTGGGAATGTGCTATAAGATCGACGATGACGGGCTGCAGCGTCTGGCAGGTTTGGTAAATCTCAAAACCCTCAACCTGACATGGTGCAAAAAGATCACCAACCGCGGGCTGCAATCGTTGGCAGGCTTGCCAAATCTCATGAATTTAAACCTGGCAGGGTGCGAGCGAATCACTGACAATGGGCTCTGGCATCTCGCGAGGTTGGCAAATACTCTCACGAACCTCGACCTTTGGAATTGCTTTCAGATCAGCGACAATGGCCTCAGGCACCTGTCAGCTTTGCAAAAACTCACAAGCCTTAGCCTGGTTGGATGTACCCGGATTACCGAAGCCGGGCTGCAGTACCTGACAGTTTTGAAACTCACATACCTCAGCCTGGCAGGGGGCCCTCTGATCAATGATGCCGCTCTGAAGTGGATTGGGGATATGGAAACTCTCACAAGCCTTAGCCTCGGGCCTTGCGAGCTGATCACCGAAATTGGGCTGCAGTATTTGGAGCGTTTGAAAAATCTCACTAGGCTCGATCTGGGAGGGTGCGTGGGAGTCACCGACGCCATTTTGCTGCGGCTTACGGCTTTGGTGCATCTCACCAGCCTCAGCCTGAATGGGTGCCGTCGGATCACCAACGTCGGCCTGAAGTACGTGGGCTGTTTAAAAAATCTCACCGACCTCGGCCTGAGAGGGTTATTTCGGATCACTGACGATGGCCTGTACCACTTGGCAGTTTTGATGAATCTCATCAACCTCGACCTAAGAGAGTGTAAAAAGATCGAAGATGCTAGCCTGCCGCTCAGTGGTTTGCCCCATCTCACCATAAACCTAGGAGAGCCGTTAGCGGAGGCTG
>CAYTXY010000086.1:0-6933 GCA_964441355.1 uncultured bacterium | reverse complement strand
AGAGTTTCACCGGGGAACTCGTGGAATGAGCAATCTGAACCAGGTCAGAGCCGGAAGGCAGCAGCCTTAACGAACCTGTCTCATGCTGCGGGCACTCTCCGGTGTTTTTTTTATTGTCGCTGATGCCACAAATCCAAGAGTTCATTCTCACGGTCAGGCTCAAGCCCGGCTTGCATTACATGTCCCATTCTCCCTGCATTCCAACGCAGAGTCGCTGAGATGGTATCAGTTAGTGGCCGCAACTTAAGTCCTGATTTCAATGCTTTTTCTATACTGACGCAAAGAAATCCGGGCATGTTTCTTTGGCTGTAGAGGTATAAAGGAAGCTCTACCCAATCTTTGACTTCCTTGGTTGTCAGGAACTCTTCGCTCACCCATTCAAGCTTGACATCGGTTTGGCATACTTTTTGACATTCCAAAAGTAGTTTCTCAAAGGAAAGCGGATGTCCAGTCACATTGTAAACGCCAGTCGCTTGTTTCTCGATTCTTCCTACAATCCAGGCGGCAAGGTCGCGGACATCGATGACCTGGACGCTACGGGACGGTGCGCCGGGCACTAAGACCTCGCCCCCCTTTTGGATCCGGAAAGGCCAATAGGTGAAGCGATCCGTTGGATCCTTGGGCTCTACGATCAATCCCGGCCGAACGATCAAGACCCTAGCCGGAAAATACGATTGCACAATTTGCTCGCACTCCGCTTTCAGCGCGCCATATGTTTTTTCTGTGATTTCTTCAGTGCTTCTCTCTAACTCTGCTACCGGTTCTGTTTCGTCAATCCCCGCATGGTCAAAGTTTGCATAGACTCCGATCGTTGAGATGAAGGTGTAATGGTCGGCGTAGCCTTGGAGCAGTTTTGATGAGGCCTCGACGACGCGGGGAAGATTTCCTGAAGTGTCGATGATCGCATCCCACCTTCTTCCAACGAGCGCGCTCAAATCGCCGTCCCGATCTCCGTGGAGCGATTCGACATCGGGAAAGGGAGAAGGATGAGTACCACGACAAAAGAGAGATACCTCATGTGCTCGCTTGTTAAACGCTACCACTTAATGCGGAACCAAGCAATAAGTGGCGCCCAAAATCAAGATCTTTAAAAGAGCGGCTTTCATGAGCGGGCCCTCTCAGATGAGTTTCCGCATTTCAGCCTGTAGGATTGCGAAAGCGATATAGGGGTCGCGGAGCGGGACTTTTTGCTTTTTCCCATGCAAGGAAACTTCGATAAAGCCGTCTAGGAGGCCTTGTTTCAGCTCTTCCTTTGTGAAAGATAAGACATCGGCGATCACTTCGCAGTATTCCCGGTCGGTCAGTCCTTGTTTAGAGACCCGCCCTAAGAAAACAGGAACCACTGCGTTGTTCATTCCAGTGTTGGAAGCCAGCTCTCCTAATTTAACAAGCGTATCCGCTTCCAATCCGGTCTCTTCCTTTAGCTCGCGAATCGCGGTCTGCTCCAATGTTTCCCCTTTTTTACCAGACCCTCTCGGCAATTCCAGCTCCCAAGACCTTGTGGCATGACGAAAAGTGAGATTGACGACAAGCCGCCCATTTCTAAGCAGAGGAAGCATCACGGCCCCGCTCCCCTCTAACTTAATCAACCGGTCGTAGGTGCCGGGGATCCCTTTTGGAAAATAGACCGCGTCGCGTATCCAAACCCAATAAGTGTCTTTAGAAATGATCCCCGTCTTGCTGCATTGGGCGGCCTCTGGTTCCGGCATCCCTTGCCGGATCAGCCGTTTCTTTTGGATCTCTTCGATTTTCGCGATCTGCTCAGGATCTACGACGACCTCGATCTCCCCTTGTTGGTAACTCCCATTGGGCATCTTCAGCTTTTCCAGATAGGCAAAATAAGCTTCTTGTGTTTGCGCAGACAAAAGAGAGATTGAGAATAAGAACAGGTAGATTGGTTTCATGATCACCCGAAGTAATTGATTCCCATTGCTCTTCGCACCTCAATGAGGGTCTTGTGGGCTGCCTGAATCGCCGCCTCAGTGCCTCGATGAAGCACTTCCATGATGTGTTTGGGGTCCTTGGCAAGGGCTTTACGGCGCTCGCGGATCGGTTCGAGGAAGGCCTGCAGCGCTTCTAGAAGATACTTCTTCACGACCGAATCGCCAAGCCCTCCTCTTTGATAGTGATCTTTCAGTTCACCGATCTTTTGATTATCCGTCCCAAAGGCGTCTAGGTAGGTAAAGACCGGATTCCCTTCGACCTTCCCGGGATCTTCGACGCGAAGGTGCCCCGGATCGGTATACATCCCCTTTACTTTTTTCGCGACCGAATCGGCCTCTTCGCCAAGAAAAATCGCGTTTCCGAGAGTCTTGCTCATCTTGGCGCGCCCATCCAGCCCAGGCAGCCGGGCGATCGCGGAGCTTACAATCTCAGGCTCGACCAAAATGTCGGTTTTGTAGATCCGGTTGAATTTGCGGACGATCTCGACGGTCTGCTCGATCATGGGGATCTGGTCGTCGCCAACCGGGACCAGATTGGCCTTGAAGGCAGTGATATCGGCAGCTTGGGAAATCGGATAGACCATGAATCCGGCAGGCACTTCTTCGCCAAACCCTTTTTGTTGTATTTCAAGCTTAACGGTAGGATTGTGCTTGAGGCGGTTCCATGTGACGAGGTTGAGGTAATACTGGGTCAATTCTGGAAGGGCGGGCACGAGCGATTGGATGAAAATGGTCGTCTTTTTCGGGTCTATCCCGACCGCCAGATAATCGAGAGCGACCTCCAGGATGTTCTCCCGGACCTTGTGGGGCTCTTCGGCATGGTCGGTCAGCGCCTGGGCGTCGGCGATCATCACGAATTGCCGGTGCTGATCCTGCAAACGGACACGGGAAGCAAGAGAGCCTGCATAGTGGCCTAAATGGAGGGGCCCAGTAGGTCTATCTCCCGTTAAGATGGTTTTTTTTTGAACCATGCCCATGATTCTACTCCTCTTGCAATTTCTTTAAAACCTGAAAACGATATAAAAAATATGAAGAATGATTTAACCATTAAGACCGTCGGGGCTTCGCGCCCCAGCGGCCTAAAGTGATTTCAACATTTTTCATATTTTTATTATGAGGTTGTCGAACGAAACATTTGGAGGTGAGTTTTTTCTTGCGGCAATTGACCCCTTTGTGGGATGACGTTTGGTCATGAATCAGAAAATCATCGAAATCCCTCCCGAAATGCCTTCCCAAATCCCTGCAAGGGTCGGTCCCTATTCCATCCTCGAAAGTCTAGGGCGAGGAGGCATGGGAGAGGTCTTCCTCGCCAAGGACCTCGCGTGCGGCCGCAGGGTGGCCTTGAAGCGGATCCGGCCCGACTTAAAGGGCAACAAGACACTGCAAAGCCGGTTTTTGCGCGAGGCCAAAGTCGCAAGCGCATTGACCCACCCTTCCATCATTCCCATTCTTTCGGTCGAGATGAAGCCGCCCGATATCTACTACACGATGCCCTTTGTCGAAGGAGAGACCCTTCGCCAAATCCTCCGCAAAACCCGGGATCAGGAAAAAAACGGCGAGGCTCTCCATCCGATCGGAAAATCAATTCCGTCTTTAACGAGGATCTTCCTTCAGGTTTGCGAGGCGGTCGCCTACACCCACTCGAAAGGGATCCTCCACCGGGACTTGAAACCGGAGAATATCATCGTCGGCAAATATGGCGAGGTCATGATCCTCGATTGGGGCATTGCCGATTACCTCGAGCAAATCAAGGATGAAGGACAGCCGGCGTTCGACAGGGAAAACACTGGGAGCTTCGATCTCACCAGGCCGGGCAAAATCACAGGGACGCTCGCTTACATGCCTCCCGAGCGGCTCGCCGGAGGCGCCCTCCCCTCCGTCCAAACCGACGTATACGCCCTTGGGGTGATCCTCTATCAACTCCTCACTTTGCAGCTTCCTTTCCAACGCAAGACGATCGCGACCTTCCGCAAAACCCTCCATACCGAAGAGCTCACCGATCCCGTGGAGATGGCCCCTTACCGCGATGTCCCGCATGAGCTTGCGGCCGTCTGTAAGAAATGCCTGGCCCGCCACGCATCCGAGCGTTATGAAAACGTAGAGCAATTGATCGCGGAGGTGAAAAACTACATCGAAGGAAAGCCTGAATGGCTCTATTTGGGGGAGCTCGACCTCCAAAAAGAGAGCGACTGGCAATTTCAAGAGCACATCCTGCTCGCTAAAAATATCGCCATCACCCGCACGCTCGACGTGACCGAATGGGCTGCGCTTGCCATTTCGCGCCGTTCTTTTCCAGAGAACATCCGGATGGATGCGGAAGTCAAAATGGGGATGGATGGCAAAGGGATCGGTTTTCTTTTGAGCGTGCCTGAAGCGGATGTCCGGAAAAGCCTTGAAGAGGGCTATTGCATCTGGCTGGGCTCTCAAAAAGACCCGTCGTGCCGCCTATTCCGGAATAATGTCCAAGTCATGGAAGCGAAAGGGGTTTATTTAAAACCGGGCAAGGAACACCGGATCCGGATCGAGAAGGCCGAAGAGCATCTGAAATTTTATTTGGACGGGCAGCTGCGGTTGGAACTTGCGAGCCGTCTTCCTTTGGCGGGCACTCAGGTAGGCTTTCTCCAAAGAGACGCCGATTTTCAATTGAAAAAATGGTCGTTTTACGACGGCAGCCATAATCTCATGGTCAATTGTTTGAGCGTCCCGAATGCTTTTTTGAGCCATAAACTCTATGACTTGGCCTTGCGGGAATACCGCCGCATCGGGCAATCGTTCCCTGGCAGGGCCGAAGGGCGCGAGGCCCTTTTCCGCGCGGGGCTCACCCTTCTTGAAAAAGGGAAGGCGGGAATGGAAGATAAGTTCGCCCATCTTGCCCTCAAGGAATTCGAAAAGCTGTACCGGACGAGCGGCGCGCCGATGGAATATCTTGGCAAATCTCTCGTCTATGAGGCGCTCGGCGATGCGGAAGAAGAGGCGAAATGCCTAGAGCTTGCTTTAAGAAAGTTTCCGAAGCATTCACTTCTTCCTATGCTCAAGGAACACATCGTCTATCGGATGCACGAAAGCTCTCTGAACAATCGGGAAGCTGCTTACCGGATTATCCTCGTCGCGATCAGACACATCCCTGATTTAATCGAAAACCCCGACACCAAAGATCTCCTGGCCAGCCTTCAAAAGAATTGGGAGACGCTCCCTTTCATCGAGGAGTCTCTTGACGTCCTTCAGAACATGGCGATCCCTCTTGCCTTCTGGCTCGGCAAAGCCCCAATTTTAGTCGAATTAGGAGAAACCCTATTGAAAAAAGAACCGGTCGATGAGATTTTGCTCGGCAATGCGGTCTTTTCCTTGATCGAACTCGAAGCCGTCGAGCAGGCAAAGAAATTTTTCGATCTTCCCTATCCCCGTATTTTAAGCGTAAAAGAAGCCTTAAAACCCATTAACGCATTTGAGCTTCCTCTCACAATAGGCAAATGGGAATGCCGGTGCCTCTACTACAAGATGCGGCGGGCGCTCCAGAAAGGCGATATGGGGCCGCTCGAAAAAATATATGCCGCTCTGGAGGAGCGCAAAATCCCAAAACTCTTCAAGAGCCTCTTCGACGCTATTGAGCTTTGGCGCTGCCTTTTGATGAAGGATTTTCGCCAAGCTGCGAAAATTTTCAACAAATACCCATCGGGCGCAGTCGCGCAAGAGACCTCCCCTCTCCACTTCCCGTTTGGGGCTTGGGTTTATTTGAGGGAAGGGTCCAAAGCCGCCGCGGCGCACTTCGCGGCCGTCTTAGACACCCCCTACCCCCCGACAGCGGCCCTTCCCAGCCATTTCTTAGCCGGGCGCATCGACGAAAAGAAAGGGTGGATCGAGCGCGCTTTCTGGTGGGAAAAAAATGAACTCCACCGCCAACTCGACCTTTTCTACAAAGCGGTCGGCAAAAGAAGTAAAATATGAAAAAGCTACCGATTGTCAAATCCTCCCGCATCGTTCACGACGGCTTCGTCTCTCTGCGCGAAGACCTTTTGGAGAGGGAAGGCGGGCACCTCCAGCCTATGAACACATTCGAATGCGTCGATGCCACGACCCTGCTCGCCCAAGACCTGGAAGGGCGCTGGATCCTCAATTCCGAATATCGCCATCCGACGGGACAAATCCTCCTTGGCTGCCCGGGAGGACGGTTGGAGAAGGGAGAAGACCCCATCTCGGGAGGGAAACGGGAGTTTCTCGAGGAGACGGGGTATTGGGCCGATGATGTCGTAATCCTCGGCTGCACTTATCCATTCCCCGGCCTTTGCAACCAGAAGATCTATCATCTTTTGGCCTTTGGCGCTGTCAAGAAGGGGGAGCCGAAGCTCGATCCGTTCGAGTTCATCGAGACGGAGCTTTTGACCGAGGACGAGCTCCGGAAACGGATTCTCAGCGGAGCGCCTCTCGACGGGATCTTGCTGACAGCTCTTTGGTTATATAAAAACAGGACTTTTTGTTAATATTTTTCCCATGACGACTCTTTCCACCGCCTACGATCCGAAACTTGTCGAAGAAAAGTGGTCTGCCTTTTGGAAAGAAGGGGGCTATTTCAAAGCCGATCCCCTCTCGAAAAAACCTCCTTTTTGCATCGTCATCCCTCCCCCCAACGTCACAGGGGCTCTCCACATGGGACACGCCCTCGTAGATACGGTCCAAGACATCCTGATCCGCTGGAAGAGAATGCAAGGCTTCGAAGCCCTTTGGGTTCCAGGCACCGACCACGCCGGCATTGCCACCCAAACCGTCGTTGAGCGCAACCTCTACGTCCAAACCGGAAAACGGCGAAAGGATCTGGGCAGGGAAGAGTTCTTAGCCCTGGTCTGGGATTGGAAAGAAAAATGCGAGGGCCAAATCTTAGGCCAGCTCGAAAAGCTCGGCTGTTCTTGCGACTGGTCGCGCCTTCGGTTCACGATGGATGAAGGGAATAACCGCGCGGTGCGCGCCGCATTCAAAAAGATGTTCGACGATGGGC
>CAYTXY010000085.1:0-7060 GCA_964441355.1 uncultured bacterium | reverse complement strand
TTTCAAGTGTCCGCAGCCTTGGCATTTTTCACTCTTTTTGAACGGTCGCAGTATAGAATTACTTAGCGAAGACCCAGAAGAACAGAAACACCATAGCGACTTTTGCGCAGGCGGCCATGATGATTCGGGAGAAATGGCGCTCTACGAACAGTTTTACTTTTTCTCCCCAAATCGCCATCATGCCGCCGATCAAAAGAAAGCGGAGCGTGCGTGCGGCCGCAAAGCACAGGGCAAATGGGAGAACGCCGAGATGAAAAACCCCCGCCCCCAGGCTGAGCGCTTTGAGAGGAAAAGGGATGAGCCCCCCGAAAAAGACGGCCCAGTTCTCGTAGGTTTGGAACTGGGAGGAGATTTTCTCAAAGGAAGCGGTTGAAATGAAGTGGGGGACGACATAAGAAGAGATCAGGTCCCAAACGAAATGTCCGAGCAGATAGCCGATAAGGCCGCTTACGAGCGAGGCGATGGTGGCGATTGCGGCATAAAGGAAAATTCTCGATCGGTTCTGAAGACAGAAGAACATGAGGATCGCGTCGAGGGGGATGAAGAGGAAGAGTTCGAGGGAAAAAAGCAGGCCGATCCAAAGCGGCGCCTTTGGTGAGGTGGCTTTCTGTATGGCCCACGAATAGAGCGGTGTTGGGGTTTTTTCGTTCATATCCGAATCATACTTTATCCTAGTTTTAAAAGACATAGACAAGCCATTGAGAGCAAGTTTCTGGAAATAACCCGATTATATAAATCTGACAACTAGATTTTTTATTACACCCTCTTAGAAGGGCATAGGCAGAGGATTGATGGTTTTGAAAAGTTGGTCGAGCTGCAGTTTCTTGAAGATATCTTTCATCATCATCTCGAAAATGGCTTTCTCGATTTCCTCCACAGGGAAGCCTGTGTCGCTGCTGATGTTGTGGAATTCCATTTGTTTGATCGTGGGATAGCGCTTGACCTTCCCGTTCGCTTGCGTTACTTCCACTGTAAGGTTGTGAAGCGTCAGGGTCCGGATGAGATAATCTTTCGGATTTTTTTTCTTCGAGCCATTTTCATGCAGCATCCGGCCCCAGTTGTTGTCGTCGCCGTTTGCATCATAGAATTCGATCCCGACGAAAATATTGTCGATATCAATACGATCGATCGTCACGGGATTTCCGAAAATCTGGTCCCAGTTCGCGTCGATCGTCAAGGTTTCTGAGGTGAACGAGGTCGTTGAATGAGAGCTGGGGAAATTGCCGATCCAGATGCGGGAAATCTCTGTGGACGACTTGCCGATCTCGAGAGAGCCGATTGAAACGGGGACATGAAGCTGGCGAGAGATAAAATGGGCGAGAATATTTTCTCGATTCGTCCATGAGATGCCAATGACGACTGCAAGGCAGAGGAGCGCGAGAGCTAAAAAAAGGCTAATTTTCCGCACATTCAAATAAATACCCCATTCAAAAAAAACATACAATGCTCCATTTTAGTGAAAGACGTTGGAGCTCACTTATGAAGAGAGATGGTTGGAAAATCGCGGTTCTCCTTATCTTAGCCGTTCTCGTATTCTTTTGGCTGATCCGTGTTCCCATTTTGAATAGCGCCTTATCGAACCGGCTGGGGGTCACGATATCGGTCAAATGGGTCGGACTCTGGCCGAGCCGCACGAAGTTGCATAAGTTTGAAATCGAAAACCCTTCGGGGTTCAAGGGGAACGCTTTTGAGGCCAAACAGGTTGTGTGCCGTTATAGCCTGAGCGAGCTTTTCGGCGATCCAACGGTCATCGACGGGATCGAGATCGATCATTCGATTCTCAGGATCGATTTTACAAATCCCATGAGCACAGCGAACAACTGGACGGCGCTGGGGCAAATGCTTCATAAGCAAAAGAGCGCTTCCAAAGTACTCATCCGAAAATTGATCCTGACCGATTTTGACGTCGAAATCCATGGAGCAAACTATCTTGCGCGTCCCAAACAAACTCACTTTGACACCCTGGAGTTCGATGACATTAGCAGCCAGGAGGGATTTCCGACGGCGCGCCTTGTGAGGCTGATCTTCCAAAGCAGTGGAATTGATCAATTTATCGAAAACCTTTTCAACCCAGAAAAGAGGATCGAAGAAGCATTAACTCCCCTGCACATGATTGGGATCTAGAGCTAGATCACTTTGACGGAGCCATCGCTATACCCGATGACGACTCTGCCGGCGAGACCAAAAAAGAATCCGGTGTCGATGACGCCGGGGATTTGGATGAGTTTCCCGTGCACAACTTCCGGCTCTTGGGGAGGCGATTCGAACATGATGTCGAAGAGCAGGTTGCCGTTTTCCGAAACGAACAGCGTTCCATCCGCGCTCATCCGCCATTTCCCTTTGAAGCCAAGATTTTCGATTTTTTGCCTCGTCGCCGGTGAGCCGTAAAAAAGTACCTCCACTGGCAGAGGCGCAATTCCAAGTCGCTTGACGACTTTGGTCTCATCGACGATGACGACGAATTCTGTGCTCGAAGAGGCGAGGATTTTTTCCCGGACGTGGGCGCCGCCGCGGCCTTTGATCATCCGCTTTTTCGGATCGATCTCATCCGCTCCGTCGACTGTGATATCAATTCTCGGAGCCGAGTTGATGTCTAGGATTTCGATGCCTCCGGCTTGCGCGCGGTCGGCGGAATGGCGGGAGCTCGGAACAGCCCGGATCTTGAGCCCGCCCCTGCATCGCTCTATCAGCGCATCGATGAAATGAACGGCGGTGGACCCAGTCCCAAGTCCTACGATCTGGCCGTTTTCGATGAAGCCCGCGGCTTTTTGCCCTGCGAGTTTTTTTGCGGTCTCAAGAGTCATTTGGGGACATATTATGACATCTCTATATTGATGGAAATCATTTAAAGAGCTACCCTCTTTTCTACAATGAAATCCAGCGAAAAAATCGATAAAAATGTCATTGACGCTTTGACGGAGAGGGGGTTCATCGACCAGATGACGAGCCCAAACCTCAGAGACCATGCCTTGGGGCCGATCAGAGTATACTTAGGGTTTGACCCCACGGCCGATAGCCTCCACTTGGGGAACTTGGTCGGGATCATTGCTTTGGCTTGGTTTCAAAAATTCGGGCATACCCCCTATGCCCTCATGGGCGGGGCGACCGGTAGGATCGGGGATCCGTCCGGCAAAAGCTCCGAGCGGCCTCTTCTCGGGGAAGAGGAATTGGCCCACAATGTATCGAGTTTGAAGCGGTTTCTTCAAAAAATCCTCCATTTTCCAGAGGGGCCGAAGCCTGTTGTGGTCAATAATGAAGATTGGCTCGGCAAATTCACCCTGATCGAGTTTTTGCGCGACGTAGCCAAACATTTCCGGGTCGGCCCGATGCTGGCGAAGGAGAGCGTCCGGGCGCGGCTCGAATCGGAGGAGGGGATGAGTTTCACCGAGTTCAGCTATCAGCTTTTGCAAGGGTATGATTTCCACTACCTCAACCAACAATTTGGAGTCACCCTGCAGCTCGGCGGAAGCGATCAGTGGGGCAACATCACTGCCGGGATCGAGTTCAACCGGAAGGTCAAAGGCGATCAGCTCTATGGGCTCACGTGGCCTCTTTTGACCCGAAGCGACGGAAAAAAATTCGGGAAGTCGGAGGAAGGGGCCATCTGGCTTTCCGCCGAAAAACTTTCGCCCTATCATTTCTATCAATATCTATTCAGAGTGCCCGACGCCGATGTGATCCGGCTCATGAAAATGCTCACCTTTATGGATTTGTCCGAGATCCGCACCATCGAGCAATCGATGCAAAAAGAGGGGTATGAGCCGAATAGCGCGCAAAAAAAACTGGCGGAAGAAGTGACTCGGTTTGTGCATGGCGAAGAGGGGGTAACGGCTGCGCTCCGCGTAACGGCGGGGATACAACCCGGCGCCGAATCGAAGCTCTCTTCGGAAGTTTTGAAAGAAATTGCCGCTGATATGCCGCACGCATCATTGACGAACCAAGAGGTCGTCGGGAAAAAATGGATCGACATCGCGGTAAAGATCGGCCTCATCCCAAGTAAAGCGGAAGGGGTTCGCCTTGTGAAAAATGGCGGCGCCTACCTCAACAACGTGAGGATCGACGACCCTGCCTTCGAGATCGAGACGGGCCATCTCATCGATGGCGTTTATCTCCTACTCAGCTCAGGCAAGAAGAAAAAAATCCTCATCGACACAACACACCTCTCTTGATTGAAAAATAACTCTTCCAAGAATTTGATTTGAAAAATAATCGATAGTCGCTATTTTGAACTCGTGAACCCCTTTACACGTAAGCCCCTAGAGCGTGCGGTGAGGGAAAAAAAATTGGATCGGGTTCAACATCTGGGAAAATGGGATCTGGATGGGATCTAATAAAGGAGTAAAACAGCTTGGCTGACAATACAACCGATAATCAAAAGCAGGGTGAGAGAAGGAGCTTCGACATGGCTACCGTCACAAAAAAGAAATTGATCCAGACCATTTCGCAAAGCAAAGGTCTGCATCCAAACGACGTTCGGAATGTGATTCAAGCCTTTCTCGACGCGATGACCGATTCTCTCTCCCAAGGAGATCGTCTGGAATTCCGTGACTTTGGTGTTTTTGAAGTCGTAGAGAGAAAACAAAAAATCGGGCGCAACCCGAAAAACGCTTCGGTGCCGATTGTGATTCCTGCCCGCAAAGCAGTGAAATTCACACCCGGCAAGAAGATGAGAAAATTGATCGAATAATGGGCATCTCTGAAGGCGGCAGGGGGGGGCCCAAAGATGCATCATCGTTGGGGGAAAAAAGAGGGCCGAAATCGCTATGGCAAGCAGCCCCTGACCCGCCCTCTTTTGAAGTCATGCCAGTCCCTGAACTCTGCCGGCAGGTTTTCATTTTGGCATGCAGGGGAAATACGGAAGCTGCTGCCGCTCTTGCCCACTCGATACCCTTGGATTTTCCTTGGGCGTGGTGCCGGGAAGATGAGTTTTCTGAAGAGAAAACAGGCGCATCACTCGCACTTCTCGCGCATGCTCTAAGGAGCAACGAACCTCTCCAAGGCGATCCTTATTTTCTAGCGTTGGTTCAACATCTTTCGAAGTCGCTTAAAGGTAGAGATTTTAAACCCGTATTGGATTGGTCTCTGATCGAGACGGGAAGCTTAAAATGCTGTCTTACGTTTTCGGGCTCAAGCACATCGCTTGGCGCCGTCCGATCGGATGGGGCCGAAGTGCGTGCCTTCGGTCCCCAAACCTACCCGCTGAGCGCCCCCAAAGGATTTGGCATCCGGCCGGTGAGAGAGCATGGGAACCGGTGGGCCTCCCCAATCGCAGAGCCATCTGTTTGGTTCGAGATGAGATCGAATTTCAATGGCAAACAGATCGGTCTCGACCTAACTTTTTTTGGTTTGGAACCAAGCGCATCCTTAGCCTTTTCTTTTTACGTCAAGGCGGAAGCAGCCCAAATCGGCTCGGAAAAGTTCAAGCCGAAAACACTCCAACGCTATCAAGGGGTCTCGAAGCCAGTTCGGTTCGGAAGCGGGCTTACGATCGAAAGCTTAACTTCGGGTAAAATGGAACTGATCCCCCTTGCCGGCGGGGGAGGGTATTGGGATTGCGAATATTTGGCCGCATTCGAAATCCATCCCATCAATGCCAAAATGTCTTTCTTAATTTACCAAATATGAAAGTTGACGGTTTTATCATCTGATTCAATTGAAGTTTATATAAAGCAATCATTCTTGCAAAATAGTCCGCTCTGGTTGATAATGGTATGTAAACATTTCTTTGAGGGAGACGTCCGTGTCGGCTGCAAAGGTTTTTTTTATCGGTGGGCTAGCTCTTTTTACAGGCGTTGGCTTGCTTGGGCTTTATAAGCGCCCCTCATCTTCCAAAAAAGCGGAAGAAGTGAAGACCCCTGTTCAGGTAGTGCAGGAAGTGGCTCTCCCCGCGCCAAAGCCAGCGGCTTTTCCCGCGGCCAAACCTGCTCCGAAACTGACAGCGGCTGTCCCCGCAACTACCCCAGTGGCTGCCCCAGTGGAGGTCAAGGTTCCGCTTGCCGTCGATTCCCAAGCGACTAATCCCGCTCCACAACAAGAGTCCCCACCCGCCGCTGCCGTGGGATTGCCTGCCGCAGATCGGATCCGTCAGCTTTTCGCGACCGATGCCTCGAAGCTTCCGGTCGTTGAGACCGTTTCCTATACCAGCCGCGTGCCTTGGATCCAAGGCAGGCCCGCCTGGATCGCCGATTACGCCTCGCATTACAGCACATCCCGCCATTTCATCGCCCGCAGCCTCAATAAAAAACCCGATTATCTCACGCAGAAAGTTTCTCCCGGCGACAGGTTCAATGTTTTCAAGAAAGACAAAAATCTCCAATTTTACCTCGTCGCCGACCTCTCGCGCTGCCGCATGTGGTTTTACTATATCGACCTGGATCAAAATGAAAGGGTTTTATTGAAAACCTATCCGATCGGCATTGGGCGGCTAGACACGAAAGCCAAATCGGGCTATTTGACCCCGGCCGGCAAATATTCGCTAGGAGATAAGATTGCGCTTTATAAGCCTGGAACGAAGGGCTTTTTCCAAGACCAGCAGATTGAGATGGTCAGCGTTTTCGGCACCCGCTGGCTCCCTTTTGACCAAGAGATCGAAGGATGCACAAAGCCGGCCAAAGGGTACGGGCTGCAAGGCGCTCCTTGGGTCGAAGATGAGGCCCATCAGTGGACGGAAGACAAGAGCAAAATCGGCAAATGCGATAGCGACGGCTGCATCCGCCTCTTAGCGGAAGATATCGAAGAGATCTTTTCGATCGTGATCACGAAGCCCACCACCATTGAACTCGTCAAGGATTTCCGCGACGCCAAACTCCCTGGAATCGAGAAAAATTTATGACGCTGCCGCATGAAAAACCGATTTTCGAAATGCAAGAGACGCTGCAGAAGCTGAAAGACCAGAATAAAAATAACCCTCTTTGGACCAGCCAAGAGCTTGCGAAGATGGAAAAAAAACTCGAAGCGATGAAAAAAACGGTCTATTCGCAGTTGAAAGCGTGGGACCGGGTCGCCATCTGCCGCCATCCCCAGAGGCCTCATTCGCTGGATTACATCCAAAACATCTGCG